>DATHLL010000107.1:0-2843 GCA_035488195.1 Candidatus Elarobacter sp.
CACCCGGTCCCCGGGCGCGTCGACGGCGAGCCGCGCGATCCGGGCCGCCGTCCCGCCGTCCATGAGGAAGTGCTGCCCGAGCCGCTTCTTCGGCCGGATCCCGCGCGCGCCGAGCAGCGCGCGCGGATGGTGGGTTCGGCGGTCGCCGAACCCTTCGCGGTCCTCGCTGCGCTGCGGTCCGCCCTCGCCGGTCTCTATTTGATCAGATAGACCATGACGGAGCGGCGGCCGAACCGGTTCGCCTGCGAGTTCGAGTCGAAGCCCAGATCGATCCGGTTGCCGCGGATCGAGCCGCCGGTGTCGCCGGCAACGGCGTGCCCGTACCCGGGGATGAACATCCGGGTCCCGAGCGGGATCACCCGCGGATCGACCGCGACGACGCCGTGCCCGGCGGGCCGGCCGCTGGCGGTCATCCCGCTGCACCCCGCACAGCTCGCGGTGTACGCCGTCGCGACCATCGAGAGCGCCGAGCTGGCGAGCTTCAGCGTCCCCTCGATCCCGCGGGTCGCGAGCGCGGAGAGCGCCGTGTACTCGCCGATCCCCTCGGCGACGATCCGCGCGCGCGGCGCGCGCAACACCCGCGAGACGAGCGCGGTGCGGTGGACGCTGCGGCGGTCCCGCGTCCGCGTGACCGCGTACGCGACCTCCGCGACCCCTGGCCTGCCGGGGTCGACGACCTTGGTGCGGCCGGCCGGGAGCGTGAACGCCCAGCGCTTCACCGTCTTGGCGGCGAGCTGCTTGCGGACCGTCTCGGTCCAGGAGTCGACGTGCCGGACCGTCACCACGGCGTCCGCGTCCAGCGCGCTGGAAGGAGCGGGCGAGATCCGGTCGTGGCGGTCGAACGCGACGCCCTGCGCCTTGAGCAGGGACGCCACGTCGTCCGCGGCGGTGCGAACGGTGGTCGGGGAACCGTCGACGACGACGGTGACGGGGACCGCGGCCTTGTAGACGACGGTCTCGCCGTCGACCAGCAGGTCGGCGGGGTCGACGCTCAAGGCGTCTTCGGGGGCGCGAACCACGCCGCGCTCGGTCAGGAGCTCGCCGGCGGTCTGCGCGCGGGTTTCGATGGTCTCGGAGAGTCCGTCGTGGACGAGGGTCACGTGCTTGGCCGGGGCCGGCGCCGCGATCGCGGCGACCGTGTGAGCGACCGCTTTGGGCGCCATGCCGGCGCCGAACGGGATCAACAGCCCCAGAGAGAGCACGCCCGTCGCCGCGAGCGGTGATGGAAGATCGTTGCGGATCGTCCGACTCCTTTCTCGTGCGGAGGGTGCGGTCCACCAAGCCCGGTTGATACCGAAGCTTCAGGCGTCTCGCACTCGACGTCGTAGCGGTGGTCGGCGAGCCAAGGATCGCGGGCCACGAATGACCCGAGGGCTCGGTCGAATGCCTCCAGGACCCGATGGGTCCCGGTGAACTCGGGTACCGTAGCACGACCGTCAAGGCCGCGTCAAACGGCCAAGGTCGCAGGGTGCAGGAGGCCCCTTGGGAGCGGCCGCTTCGCACAGTGGAACCGCCCGCGGGCAGAGAAAGGGCAAGGTCCAGATGCGGGTCGGCTTCTTCACCGAGTGCTACCGTCCGATCGTGAACGGCGTCGTCGCGAGCATCGACGCGCTGCGCGCGGGACTCTGCGCGCACGGCGTCGAGGTGACGACGATCGCGCCGCATTTTCCGCATTTCGTCGACGACGCGCGCGACGTCGTGCGCATTCCGTCGCTGCCGCTGCCGACGCCGACGGCGTACCGCTTGTGCGTGCCGTACTTGAACGGCGACGATCGCAAGCGCGTGCGCGGAATCGATCTCGTGCACGCGCATTCGCCGTTCGTCACCGGCTGGATGGGCGCGTCGTACGCGCGCCGCAACCATCTGCCGCTCGTGTTCACGTACCACACGCGGCTCGACGCGTACGCGCACTACGCGCCGTTCGACCGCGGGACGACGGAGCGCGCGATGGTCGAGCTGACGCGCCGCTACGCGAACGCCGCGGACGCCGTGATCGTGCCGACGCTCGCGATGGAGACGCGCTTGCGCGCGCTCGGCGTGCACGCGCCGATCGCCGTCGTGCCGAGCGCGATCGACGTCGAGCGTTTCGCCGCGGGACGGCGCAGCGCGCTGCTGCGCGCGCGGCTCGGCGCCGACGGCGACGCGCCGCTCGCGCTCGTCGTCTCGCGGCTCGGGATCGAGAAGAACGTCGAGCTCGCGATCGACGCGCTGGCGCACTGCGCCGAACTGCGGCTCGCGATCGTCGGCGAAGGGCCGCACCGCGCCGCGCTCGAGGAGCGCGCGCAGAAGCTCGGCGTCGCCGGGCGCGTCCGCTTCGCCGGCGCGCTGGCCCGCGAGCGGCTCCCCGACGTCTACGCCTCGGCCGACGCGTTCGTCTTCCCGTCGACGACCGACACCCAGGGGCTGGTCCTGGCCGAGGCGCTCGCCGCCGGGCTCCCGGTCATCGCGGCCGAGAGCGAGGCGTCCCGCGAGGTGCTCGGAGAGGCCGGCCGGATCGTCGCCCCCGAGCCGGCGGCGCTGGCGGCCGCGATCCGCGAAGAATCGGCGTCGGGCCGAAACCAGAGTGCCGTACATTTGGCATTCTCGCGGTTTACCGTGGAGATGCAAACGCGGCGAATCCTCGAGCTCTACCGGGAGGTGCTGGCCGCGCGAGCAGCTTGACTTGACTCGAACACGTGTTCGATATAGGATGATCGCAGACGCCATGCAGACCACGACCGCCACCCGCCACCGCTCCGCCGACGCCGCCGTCGGCTACGCCGCCGACCGCACCGGCAACGGGATCGCGTACCTCGCGATCGCGACCGGGACCGGCCGCGCCGTCGTGAAGGTCCCGTTCACCG
>DATHLL010000108.1:0-2337 GCA_035488195.1 Candidatus Elarobacter sp.
ATCCCGGTCTTCGTCGGCTTGGTAGCGTTCGCAATCGGCGCGTTCTCACGCAGCAACCGCCTCGACGTCGACCTCGCCACGCTGAACCACCAGTTGGTCTTCCTCGGCGTCGCGATGCTGATCGGATCGGTGCTGACCGTCGTGGCGATCGCGCGTCGCGGTACCGCTGAGTGGTCACCATACGTCCTCGCGCTCACCAGCGGCGGGCTGGTGCTGTTCATTGCGCTGATCGCGGAACCGGCCGCCGAACCGCTCAAACCGATCCCCCCGATCGCGCGCACCATCGACGCGAACCGCACCGCCGGCGATACGATCGCGATCGGCGGCGCCAGCGGCGGCAACGGCCTCATCTTCTACACCGCCCCACCGGTCCGCGACATCAAGAACAACGCGGGGTTCGTCGCGACGATCTGCGGCGGTGGCCAGGCCTGGGTCGTCACCCGCCCGCAAGACGCCCAGCGCTTCGCCGGCCTGGCGCGCTCGCTGCGCCGCACCGCCGACGTCGTCATGGAGACGCCCTCGCAGCACCCCCGCGCCTCGCTGATCCACGTAACCGGCCCCGACTGCCGCCACGACTGACCGCCATCGCGAAGCGCCCGCGAGGTTGCTTTGCCGCCCATGGCAAAGCTGCGCTTCCGGATGCTGGTCGCGATGCGACCGTCTCGTTGGAGGACCGCTATGAATCTTCGCCTGATCGCCGCGCTGGCGAGCGCGGCGACCATCGTGTCGGCCGGCGCGGCATCGGCCCAAACGACGATGGCGCCGACGCCGATGCCGGTCGTCGGACCGACCACCACGCCGAACGCGATGCCGAACACGACGACCATACCGGCGGCCATGCCCCCGGCCCGCACGATGGCGCCGATGGATCGCCCGCTCCCGATCCCGCGCTCAGCGCTAGCACTCGACGCCCGCTACCTGCGCGGAACGCGCACCGCGACGGGCTACCGCCTCACCGGCCAAGCCGAGGTGCGCGACGCATGCACCGCTGCGAAGTTCCAGCGCCTGCTCGGCGACATCTTCCCGCCGTTCTTCAACGTGGTTCAATACCGCCGTCCCGGAACGCTGGGCCTCCTCTGCATCCAGCGCCTCACCTGGGTAACGATCGCTCCACTGAACGTCACATCCGCCGCGCCGCCGCGCTGGGTGAGCGTCCACACCGCGAAGGGAACGACCCGCGTTCCGATCCGCTGACGCGTTGTCTAGAAACGAGCCCGCCGAATTTCCGGCGGGCTCGTTCATTCTCGGGGTCTTGCTGACCGTCGGCGCTACTTCGCGCCGCCGGCTGCTTTTGCGACGTCCGATTCGCTCACGGGGCCGCCTTTGTTGCCCCAGGCGCTGCGGATGTAGGTGATCACGTCGGCGATCTGCTTGTTGGTGAGCGTGCCTTTCCAGGCCGGCATTTGCGCCGGGTACGTCTTACCTTGGATCGGCTGGCCTTGGAGGCCGTTCAGCACGATGCCGATGATCTTGTTCGGATCGCCGCTGACGTCGGGGTTGCCGGCGAGCGGCGGGCCGACGCTCGGCGTTCCCGTGCCGGACGCGCCGTGGCAACTCGAGCAGTTCGTCGTGAAGACGGTCTGGCCGGCGGTCGCGTTCCCCGGTCCGCCCGCGGCGCCGCCGCCGTTCGGGTTGGCGCCGGTGTTCGTCTCGACTTGCAGCGCGCCACCGGTCGTCGCGGCGTTGCCGGCGGTGGCGCCGACGAGCCCGTTCTTCACCTGGCCTTCGACGACGTTCATCTGGCCGAGCACGCTGAACACGATCGCGCCGATCAGCGTGAGCGCGGTGATGCCGAGGATCCACGGCCGGCGCGACGGCCGCCGCGACGGGTTGCGGTCGATGAACGGCAGCACGATCAGCAGCAGCACGAGGACGCCCGGCATGATGATCGTCGAGAACAGCGTCGCGAACTGCACGATCGCGGGCGGCAGTTTCCCGACGTAGTCGAGCAGCGCGTAGAGCGCCAAGAAATACCACGCCGGATACGGCACGAACGTCGTGTTGTTCGGGTCGGCCTTCGCGTCGAACGGCGCCGGCGCGAACACCGCGAGCGCGACCACGATGACGAACATCGCGAACGACAGCACGGTGTCCATGAAGAGCTGCTCCGGCCAGAACCGGCCGGGCTTGAGCTTCGGCGCCTCGTCGATCGGCGGACCGGCCGGACCGTTCCAGCGGAAGATCGCGAGGTGCAGCCCGACCAGCCCGATCAGCAGCGCCGGCACCAGCCAGACGTGGATGCCGAAGAAGCGGTTGAGCGTCAGCGTCCCGATCCCGTTGCCGTCCTGCAAGAAGTTCAGGATCGCCGGCCCGAGGATCGGCGCCGACCCCGAGATC
>DATHLL010000109.1:0-3768 GCA_035488195.1 Candidatus Elarobacter sp.
AGCGCGAGCGCGAGTGGGAGCAGCGCGGCGACCTGATCGAACGCACCGAAGACACGGAGAGTGAAGACTGATGTCCGAGATGGGGTTCTTCACCGACGTCACGCTGTGCATCGGGTGCAAGGCCTGCGAGGTCGCGTGCAAACAGTGGAACCAGCTGCCGTCGGACGGGTTCGCGCTGAGCGGCGACTCGTACGACAACACCGGACGGCTCTCGTCGACGACCTGGCGGCACGTCGCGTTCGTCGAGCAGATGGACCGCGAGACCCCTGCCGCGTCGCGCTGGATGATGATGTCCGACGTCTGCAAGCACTGCACCAACGCCGGCTGCTTCGAGGCGTGCCCGACCGGCGCGATCGTGCGCAACGAGTTCGGCGACGTCTACGTGCAGCCGGACGTCTGCAACGGCTGCGGCTACTGTGTTCCGTCGTGCCCGTTCGGCGTCGTCGCGGTTCAGCAGAGCTCGGGCGTCGCGCAGAAGTGCACGCTCTGCTACGACCGCCAGAAGGACGGCCTCGAGCCGGCGTGCGCGAAATCGTGCCCGACCGACTCGATCACCTTCGGCCCGGTCGAGGAGCTGCGCGCGAAAGCCGAGGCGCGCGTCGAGGCGCTGCGCTCGCAGGGCCGCGAGGCGCACCTGTACGGCGTCGACGGTGAGGAGACGCGCGACGTCGGCCCGCTGAACGCGTTCTTCCTGATCCCCGACCGGCCCGAGGTGTTCAACCTGCCGCCGAAACCGGTGCTGCCCTCGAAGTTCCAGCCCGAGGCGTACGCCGTCGGACTGCTCGCCGCGATGACGATGACGGTGGTCGGGATCTCGGTGTTCCGCGGCTTCCGCGAAGGCTCGGCGTAGTGGAGACCAAACCGCAGCAGCCGGCGCAGCGCCACGGCAGCGAGTACCAGGCCGCGGGGCAGTTCTCGCCCGACGCCGTCGCCGCGTCGATGCAGCGCAACGACGGCGGGTTCGGCCGCGGCCAGGACACGTACTACGATCATCCGGTGCTGCGCAAGGCGCACTGGCGCTGGGAGATCGTCGCGTACTTCTTCGTCGGCGGCGCCTCGGCGGCGAGCGCCGCGCTCGCGTCGATCGCCCACCTCTTCGGCGATCCCGACGACGAGGCGCTCGTGCGCAACGGCCGCTACGCCGCGCTCGCCGGATCGGCGATCAGCTCGGTGCTGCTGGTCAAGGATCTCGGCCGGCCCGAGCGCTTCTTGAACATGCTGCGCATCTTCAAGCTGAAGTCGCCGATGTCGGTCGGCGTGTACGCGCTGATGACGTTCGCGACGACGTCGGGGTTCGCGGCGCTCGAGCAGGCGCGCGCCGACGGGGTGATCGGCGCCGACCCGTTCGGCTGGGTGCCGAGGCGTCCGCGCGTTGCGGCGCACGCGGTCTCCGCGGCGTTCATGGCGTGCTATACCGGCGTGCTGCTCTCGGCGACCGCGATCCCGGTCTGGTACCGCGGCCGCCGCCACGTCCCGGCGATCTTCGTCCTCTCCGGAGCGGCGACGGGCTGCGCGCTGCAGAACGCGCTGATCGCGCTCTTCGGCGGCTCCCCGCGCACCTCGAAGAAGCTCGAGACGATCGAGCTGCTCGCGGCGCTCGCCGAAGCCGCGCTGCTGTGGGACTACGAGCGCGCCGCCGGCGACCCCGGCAAAGCGCTCTTCGCCGGCGAGCGCGGCCGCAAGCTGAAGACGTACACGCTCGGCCTCGGCATCGCCGTCCCGACGCTCCTCTCGCTTCCGTCGGTGTTGTCGAAGAAGCGCCCCGAGAAGCCGCACCGCCTCCGCACGCTGCTGACCGCCGCGTGCGCGCTGATCGGCGGCTACGTCCTCCGCGAATGCGTCGTCTACGCCGGCCGCGACTCCGCCGACGACCCCCGAGCATATTTGCGTCATCCCGAATGACCGTGTAGGCTACGAACAAGCCTACTAGGGCCTGCAGGAGGGATTTTCGATGAACGCTCGGCGTCCGAACTATCTCGGGATCGTCGCGGGTGCGATCGTCATGTTCGTCTGGGGAGCGATCTGGTACACGGTGCTCGGCGGGGCGTGGCTCTCGGCGCTCGGGAAGACGACGGACCAGTTGCTGCGGTACGGGTACGCCCCGTACGCCGTTTCGTTCGTGGCGGGGCTGCTGGTCGCGTACTGCTTCGACAACATGCTGTGGCACTACGAGACGGGGAACGCCGCGAAGGGCGCGCAGGTCGGGTTTCTGACCGGCGTGTGCATCTTTGCCGCGATGATGCTCACGCTGTACTTCTTCCAAGGCCAGTCGCCGATGCTGATGCTGATCGACGGCGGGTACGGGATCATCGGGTTCGTTCTGACCGGGGCGACCGTCGGCGCGCTGCGTGCGCGGGCGGCGCGAAGGGCGGCGGCCTCCACGTAACCGCTTCGCGGAGGGGGCGTCGTAGCCGCCGGTGACGAACGGCGGTCATCGCTCTGCTCCAGCTTCCTAGACGTATCGTCGTGAGCGCGGTCGCCGCCGCGCTTCTGTCGGGCGCCGTTTCGACGGCGCCTCGGTTCGCCGTTGCCGCACCGCCGCGCACCGTGCAACTCGAGCAGCTGACCTGGACCGAAGTGCGCGACGCGATCCATGCCGGGAAGACCACGATCATCGTGCCGGCCGGCGGCGTCGAGCAGAGCGGGCCGTACGTCGCGCTCGGGAAGCACGACCGGCGGGTCGCGGTGCTCTCCGAGCGGATCGCGCGGGCGCTCGGGAACGCGCTGGTCGCGCCGGTGATCTCGTACGTGCCCGAAGGCAGCATCGCTCCGCCGACGGAGCACATGCGGTTCCCGGGGACGATCAGCGTCCCGGCGGACGTCTTCGAGCGGACGCTGGAGTCGGCGGCGGAGAGCTTTCGCGCGCACGGCTTCCGCGACGTCGTCTTCCTCGGGGACCACGGCGGGTATCAGTCCAATCTCGGTGCGGTGGCAGAACGGCTGAACCGCCGCTGGGCAGCGACCCCGGTGCGCGCGCACTTCATCGCGGCGTACTACCGCGCGTCCGGCGGGCACGCGGACCGCGACGACACCTCGCTCACGCTCGCGGCGGATCCGTCGATGGTGCGCCTGCGCGAGCTCCGTTCGGCACCCCGTCCGGGTCCGGCGGGGGGCGTGTACGGCGACGACCCGCGCGCCGCCACGGCCGAACGCGGTCGCGCGCTCGCGGACGCGCAAGTCGCCGCGGCGGTCGCCGCGATCCGGCGCGCGACCGGGAATCGAGGGCGGCGCTAGCACGTGCCCCTCCGCTCCCGCATCCTCACCGCGGCCGCCGCGCTCGCCGACGCCCTCGTTTGCGCCTGCACGCCGCAGAGCGCTCGGCATGGCACCGCACCGCCGAGCGCCGCCGCGCCGTCGAGCACGCAGTCCGGCGCCGCCGTGCCGAGCCCGAGAACGAGTGCTTCGACCGCCGCTGCGCAACCGAGGCTGTTGCCCGCCGTAGCGCGCGACCTTCCGCGCGTCTACGTGCCGAACCGCGCGTCGGGTTACGTCTCGGTGATCGACCCGCGCACGCTGCGCGTCGTCGGCCGCATCCGCACCGGACGCAGCCCGCAGCACGTCGTCCCGGCGTGGAACTTGCGCACGCTCTGGGTCACCAGCAACGGCGCGGGAAAGACCGACGGCAGCCTCACCGCGATCGACCCGCGCACCGCGAAGCCCGGCCGCACGATCCCGGTCGACGACCCGTACAACATGTACTTCACGCCCGACGGCTCCTCGGCGATCGTCGTCGCCGAGGCGCGCGCGCGGCTGGACTTCCGCGATCCG
>DATHLL010000110.1:0-5017 GCA_035488195.1 Candidatus Elarobacter sp.
GCGCTTCGCCGCCTGGGATCTCGAGATCGTCGAGGTCGGCGAGCTGCCGACGCACGGCGGCTCGCTGCGCGTCTTCGTCGCGCCGCGCGGCTCGCGCCCGATCGATCCGAGCGTCGCCGCGGTCCTGGCCGCCGAGCACGCGGCCGGGCTCGACCGGATCGACACCTACGCCGATTTCGGCGCGCGCGTCGCGCGCGCAAAGGACGACTTCGTCCGGTTCCTGATCGACGCGAAGCGGCGCGGGAAGCGCATCGCCGGCTACGGCGCCGCCGCGAAGGCGACGACGCTGCTGAACTACGCCGGCGTCCGCGCCGACCTGATCCCGTTCGTCGCAGACAAGAGCCCGCACAAGCAGGGCCGTTTCATCCCGGGCGTCCGCGTCCCGATCGCCGCCCCGCAGCGCATCCGCGACGAGCGGCCGGACTACGTCGTGATCTTCCCGTGGAACGTCGAGGCGGAGATCCGCGAGGAGCTCGCCGACGTGCGCGCGTGGGGCGGGCGCTTCGTCGTCGCGATCCCCGAGCTACGCGTCGACGCGTGAGGGCGCGAACGGCGGCAGCGCGCGGTCGCGTTCGGAGATGACCGCGACCGGGAGCGGCCAGGGGATCGCGAGCGCCGGGCTGTCGTACCGGTATCCGGCGGCGGCGTCCGCGTCGTACGGCGCGGAGATCAGATAGTGCAGCGCCGTGCCGTCCTGCAGCGTCTGGTAGCCGTGCGCGATCCCGGCCGGCGCGTAGAGCGCGACGCCGTCGTCGTCGCGCAGGGTGAACGCCGCCCAGCGCCCGTACGTCGGCGAGTCCGGACGCGCGTCGAGCAGCACGTCGTACGCCGCGCCGCGCGTGCAGCGGATCAGCTTGGTCTCGCCGTGCGGCTCGCGCTGGTAGTGCAGCCCGCGCAGCGTTCCGGCGCGCAGGTTGTGCGCCTCGCCCGCGAGCGCCCAGCTCGTCTCGAAGCCCAGCGCGGCGAAGCGCTGCGCGTCGAACGTGCGCACGAACGCGCCGCGCTCGTCGCTCGCCCGGTGAAGCGCGATGCGCCACACGCCGTCCAGCTCGGTCCCGATGACCTCCATCGCCGATAGCGGTTTCTGGCGCGGCCGCCGGGTCCTGGTCACCGGCCACACCGGCTTCAAGGGAACCTGGCTCTGCGCGCTGCTGCTCCGCCGCGGCGCCGCGGTCGCCGGGATCGCGCTGCCGCCCGACACCGAACCCGCACTGTGGAACCTCGTCCCGTACGCAAGCGAGGTCGAGAGCCTGACGATCGACGTGCGCGACCGCGACGCGGCCGCCGCGGCGGTCGCGCGCCTGCGGCCGCGGACGATCTTCCACCTCGCGGCGCAGCCGCTCGTGCTGCGCGGCTACGCCGAACCGGTCGAGACGTACGCGACGAACGTCATGGGCACGGTCCACGTCCTCGACGCCGCCCGCCGTTGCGAGAGCACCGAGCAGATCGTCGTCGTCACCAGCGACAAGGTCTACGCGGACCGGCCGCGCGCCGGCGGCTACGCGGAGGACGCACGGCTCGGCGGCGCCGACCCGTACGCGGGCAGCAAAGCCGCCGCGGAGCTCGTCGTCGAGACGTACCGCAGCGCGTTCTTTTCGCACCCCGGCGCGGCCCACGTCGCGTCGGCGCGCGCCGGCAACGTGATCGGCGGCGGCGACTTCGCGCCGAACCGCCTGATCCCCGACGCCTTCCGCGCCGTCGAACGCGGCGAGCCGCTCGTGATCCGCCGTCCCGACGCCGTGCGCCCGTGGCAGCACGTCCTCGAACCGCTCGACGGCTATCTCGCGCTCGCCGAAGCGCTCGCCGGCGGTCGGGCGCGACCGGACGCCTACAATTTCGGCCCGGACGCCGCCGAACGCGTCGACGCCGTCGCGCGGCGGTTCCTGACGCGGATCGGCGCGAACGCGGACGCGCTCGTCGTCGAGCCGAGCGCGGCGCACGAGACCGCGCTGCTCGCCGTCGACAGCGCGCGAGCGCGCGCGGAGCTCGGCTGGCGCCCGCGCTGGACGACCTCCGAAGCCGTCGACGCCACCGCCGACTGGTACCGCGACCACCGCGCGGGCGAGCCTGCGGAACGGCTGATCGCGCGCGACGTCGGCGCGTACTTCGCGCGCTGACGACCGCGCTGGGTTACGCGGGCTGCGTCATCGCCGGTCGCGATGCGGCCCGCGCGTCGGCGCGGGAGCCCGCAAGCGTCTCCATGAGCGCGATCAGGCCGTTCGGCTCGCGGATCCAGTCGTTCGCGGCGGCGACCGCGTCCGCGACGCTCGCGCGGTGGCGCGCGCGCTGCTCGGCGACGCGCGCGTCGGCCGGGTGCGCCGCGTAGAGTGCGTCCATCACCTGGAGGTAGCGCGGCAGCGTCGCGCGCAGACGCTGCGCGGTCAGATCGATCCGTGCCGTGACCTCGACCGACGCGGCGTGCGTCGGCGCGAAGCGCGCGACGCGCGAGAGCCGCAGCGCGAAGTCCCAGTCGTCGAGGAACGGCACCGACTCGTTGAACGTGTCGGCGTGCTCGATCAGCCCGCGGTAGAACACGATCGCGTCGAGCGGGACGGCATGCGCGACCGCGAGCCGCGCGACGTCGTGCTCCTCGCCGCCAAACGGCGCGCTCTCGCCGACCCGCGCGATCTCGTTCACCGATGCGTTCGCGCGCTCGATCACGAACCGCGATGCCGCGACCGAGGCCGCCGCGCCCATCCGCTCGATCGCCGCTACCGCACGCTCGAGGTGGTCGGGCGCGAACCGGTTGTCGGGATCGAGGAATGCGACGTACTCGCCGCGGATCATCCGCAGGCCGAGGTTGCACGCCGCGCCGGTCGTCTGCAGCGACGGATAGCGAACGTACGCGATGCGCTCCCAGGCGGGGTGCGCGCGCAGCAGCCCTTCCACGTCGATCGGCCCGTGGTCCACGACGACGGCTTCCCAGTTCGTCCAGCTCTGCGCTTGAAGCGAGTCCAGCGCCCGCAGCAGCGGCGCCGGCGCCGCCGAGGCCTGCAGCACGACGCTCACGCGCGACTCGCGGACGCGCGCCGGCTCGTACACCGCCGCGCGGTCGCGCAGCCGCTGCTCCAGCTCGCGGAACCGCGCCGCCTGCGCCTCGTCGAACGGCGAGACGCCATCGTTGTAGGTCGGCGCGTGCGCGACCAGCATCGTCAGGAACCGCGCGACGCCGAGCTCGCGCCCGCGCATCCGCCGCACGAACTCCGGATGGTTCATGTACCGCTCGACGTACGAGGCGAAGTCGAGGACGTTCCGCCCCGAGCGGTGGTACGCGTCGCCAGAGAACTGGCCGGCGTGCAGCCGGATCGCCATGCTGGGTCGCGCGACGTAGCCGAAGCGCTTGCCGGCGAGCGCGAGCCGGATGATCACTTCCCAGTCGCGCGCGTCCTGGCCGTTCTGCGGGTCGCCGCAGATGCCCGGCTCGGTCAGCACTTCGCGCTTGAAGAGTGCGCACGGAAAGCACACCGGGCAGACGGTGGTGAAGTTCTCGACCAGCTCCTCGCGCGCGTCCACGTAGTCGACCGGGAACTCGCCGGGCATCGCCCGCTTCGAGTACACGACGCCTTCGTCGTTCGCGAAGTACGCGTTGCAGTAGACGACGTCGAGCCGGGGCTCGCGGGCGAAGACCTCGGCGAGCTGTATGAGGTGCTGCGGGAAGAGAAAGTCGTCGGACGACAGGCACATCACGTACTCGCCTCGGGCGAGCTCGAGCAGCCGGTCGAAGTTGCGCGCCATCCCGATGTTCGTCTCGTTGCGGTAGAGCCGCACCCGCGGCTCGCCCCCGTACCGCTCGTTCAGCAGCTCCCAGGCGCCGTCGGTCGAGCAGTTGTCGCTGACGATCACCTCGACGTTCGGATACGTCTGCGCGAGCGCGCTGTCGACCGCGGTCGCGACGTACTTCACGTAGTTGTAATTCGGGATCAGGATGCTGATCAGCGGGTACCGCTCGCCGGGGTTCACGGCCACACCTTCCACGGCGCGCGGCCGCTGTTCCAGTACTCTTCGAGCTGCGTCTTGTCGCGCAGCGTGTCCATCGGGTGCCAGAACCCGCGGTGCACGAACGCCGAGAGCTTGCCGTCGGCGGCGAGGCGCTCGAGCGGCTCGCGCTCCCACACGGTCGCGTCGTCTTCGAGATAGGCGAACACGCCGGGCGAGAGCACGAAGTAGCCGCCGTTGATCCAGGCGCCGTCGCCCTGCGGCTTCTCGTCGAAGGCGACGACCTTCTGCTCGTCGAGCCGCACCGCGCCGAAACGCCCCGGCGGCTGCACGGTCGTCATCGTCGCAAGCGCGCCGGAGGCGCGGTGGTGCGCGATCGCCGCCGTCACGTCGACGTCCGAGAGCCCGTCGCCGTAGGTGAAGCAGAACGGCTCGTCGTCGAGATACCGCCGCACCCGCAGCAGACGGCCGCCGGTCGCGGTGTCGTCGCCCGTGTCGATCAGCGTCACCGTCCACGGCTCCGCGGCGTTGCTGTGCACCTGCATCGAGCGCTTGCGCATGTCGAAGGTGACGTCGGACGCGTGCAGCGCGTAGTTCGCGAAATACTCCTTGATGACGTAGCCCTTGTAGCCGCAGCAGATCACGAAGTCGTCGATGCCGTGCGCCGAGAAGGTCTTCATGATGTGCCAGAGCACCGGCTTGCCGCCCACCTCGACCATCGGCTTCGGGCGCAGGTGGGTCTCCTCGCTGATACGCGTGCCGAAGCCGCCGGCTAGGATGACCGCCTTCATATGTGGATGTTATCGGTCGAAGAACGAGGTTTTCCGAGCCTCGGGACAATGAGATGGTCTAACCCGGGCTGAGCGAAGTGCCGATTGGTAGGGTATGCCGGCCTCGATCGCCATCGGCGTCATGGCGCACAACGAAGAAGCGAACATCGCGAGGCTGCTCGAGAGCATCCTGGCGCAAAGCGCGTTGCCGCGCATCGCGCGGGTCGTCGTCGTCGCCAGCGGCTGCACCGACCGAACGGTCTCGATCGCCGAGGCTTTCCGCGCGCAGGATGACCGCATCGAGATCGTCG
>DATHLL010000111.1:0-3035 GCA_035488195.1 Candidatus Elarobacter sp.
GCGGTCGAGCGCCTCGGCGCCGAGACGCGCGCGTTCGCCGAGCTCGCCGAAGCGCTCGTCGCTTGCGCGCGCGACGCGCACGTCGTCCTCGCCGCGCGCGACGACGCCGATCTCCCGGTCCCGCGCTGGTTCGCCGCCGACCTCATCGCGATGCCGCTCGGCGCCGCAGATCTCGCCGGGCCGGATCGCTCGGTCACGGCGCCCGGCACGGCGAACGGCGATCGCGAAGCGCACGCTCTCACCGTCGCTCCGCGATACGGCGGCGCGACGAGCGGCGACCGCGACGGCGCCGCGGTCGACGCGCTGCTCGCCGAAGGCCGCGTGCGCGACGCGCTCGAGCTCGCGTGCCGCGCGCGGCTCACGGAGCGCGTGCGCGAGCTGCTCTGCGCGCACGGCCTCGAGCTGGAAGACCGCGGCGACGCGGACGCCGTCGACGCCGCGCTGGACCTGCTGCCGGACGACGATCACGCGGTGATCATCCTGCTGCGCGCGATCCGCGAGGTGCGGCTCGGCCGCAGCGACACCTCCGAAGCGTGGTTCCGGCACGCGATCTCGCGCGCGGAGTCGCGGGCGGTCTCGGCCGAAGCGGCGTACCGTCTGGGCCGCGAGATCGTGCGGCGCGAGCGCAGCGACGCGGTCGAGCTGCTCGAGCCGTTCGCGCACGACGACGCGCTCGGCATCGCGCAGCGCTGCGCGATCCGCTCGGTCCTCGCCGAGGCGTACCTGGTCGCGCGCCGCATCGACGACTGCCGGGCTGCGCTCGACGCCGCGCTCGCCGAAGCGGACCGCCTCGACGTCGCGGCGCGCGCGCATCTGTTCGCGCGCGCGGCGTACGTCGATCTGTACGCCGGCGACCGCGCCAGCGCGCGCGAGTACGCGCTGGCGGGCGCCGCGCTCGCCGAGGACGCGCACCTCTACACCGTCGGGATCGGCGCGTACAGCGTCCTCTACAACCTCGCGTACGAGGACGCCGGGCCGACCGAGAGCCTCGTCTATCTCGAACGCCTTGCCGAGTGCGCGATCCGCACCGGAAACGTCGACTTCCATCTCTACGCCGTCGTCGCCGCGTACGAGGCGCACGTCGAGCTCGGCGACGTCGAAGCGATCGAGCGGATCGAGCACGACCTGCGCGCGTTCGATCTCCACTACGGCGCGGCGTCGGCGCTGCAGGGCGTGCTTCCGTCGCGCGCGCTCGTCGCGGCGTGGAGCGGCGCGTTCGCCTCGGCGTACGACCTGCTCGCGCCGAGCGGCGTGCAGCAGCAGAACGACCCCGACCGCGAGGCGTTGCGCTGGGCCGAGATCGCGCTCTACGCCGCTGCCGCGCGGATGCACGAGGCGGCGCACGACGCGCTCTGCCGGTTCGAGGACGCGTTCGCGCGCGACGGCGGGTCGACGCCGTACGCGCTGCGCGGCGCGCTGCTCGCCGCGCTCGCCGCGTCGCTCGCCGGCTTCGAGCCCGCGTGGCCCGAGCAGATCCCGGGGACCGGACGGATCGGCGCGCTGGCGCGCGCGGTGCGCGCGGTCGCCGGCTCGCAGGCGAGCGGCGGATGCGGAGCCGCACTGCTCGACGTGTTCGACGATCTGCGGCGGCACGAGTTGGGCGGGTTCGCGAAGCTGTTCGCCGCGCTTCCGGCGATCGCGCCGTGACGGTCTTCGAGCTCGGCCCGGCGCTCGCGGCGCACGAGCGCGCCGTCGCGGAGCGCGTGCAGCGCCGCGCGAGCGTCTCGCACACCGTGATCACGCGCGCCGTCGCCGACGCGTTCGTCGCGCGCGCGGCAACGCTGCGCACCGACGCCGACCGCGCCGAGCTGCTCGACTGGCTCGCGCAGATCTGCGCCGGCTACGGCGACGTCGCCGCGCTGCGCGAGGTCGTCGAGGCGCTCCCCGACGCGCTCGCGTCCTCGCTCTTCGAGCTGACCGGCGAAGCGCTCCCGGCCGCGCCGCTCGACGCGCTCGCCCGCGACGTCCGGCTGGTCGTCGAGCGCGCGTGGCGCCCGCTCGTTCGCCACGCGCGCGCGCACCTCGACGAGGTCGACGCGCGGATCGACGCGCTGGTGATGCGGCTGGAGTCGCGCGACCCGCTCAGCTCCGAGCACTCGCGCGCGGTCGCGGCGTGGTGCTCGCGGATCTCGCGCCGGCTCGGCCTCGACGCGCACGAGGTGACCTTTGCGACGCGCTGCGGCCTGCTCCACGACGTCGGCAAGGCGCTCACCCCGCTCGAAGTCCTCAACGCGCCGCGCGGGCTCTCCGAGGCGGAGTGGAAGATCATGCGCGCGCACGCGGCCGCCGGCGAGCGGCTCGTCCGCGGGATCCCGGAGCTGCGCACGTTCGCCCCCGCGGTCCGAAGCCATCACGAGCGGCTCGACGGCCGCGGCTACCCCGACGGGCTCCCGGCCTCGGCGATCCCGCTGACCGCCCGGATCGTCGCGGTCGCCGACTGCTTCAACGCGATGATCGGCCGGCGGCCCTACCGTCTCCCGATGCAGCCCACCCGCGCGCTCGAGGAGCTGGTGCGCAACCGTGGGAGCCAGTTCGACCCCGAGATCGTCGACGCGATGGTCGCGGTCGTCGACGGATAAGATTCGGTGACGAAAGCGGGACGTTCGGCCTAGGACCGGGTACACGACGGTCGGGCGGCTTGGTAGACGGTCGGGAGCACCTCGGGAACGCGAGGTGACGCGTGGAGGTAGGTCGGTGAAGAAGGCATGGATGCCGCTCGGGCTGTTCGCGTCGCTCGCGCTCGCGGCGTGCGCCCAATCGGGAGGCGGGATCTCCGCCGTCCCGTTCGCCGGTACACCGCGTGACGCGGCCGCGCTGAAAGCGATCCCGATCGATCCCTCGCCGACGCCGGCGCCGCATTCCGGTGGGCTGATCGGCGGTCTGGTCGGCGGCCTGCTGGGCGTCCTGAACATCGTCGGGGACCTGACCTGCGGCCTGACCAGCGGGCTCACGTGCCACGTCATCGCCGGGACCGGGATCGCCGGACAGCCCGCCGGCACCCCGGCGAGCCGGCTCTCCGGCTTCCACCCCGCCGA
>DATHLL010000112.1:0-3597 GCA_035488195.1 Candidatus Elarobacter sp.
TCGTCGACGAGGACGTCCCCGCGGTCGCCGAAGAGGAAGACGAAGAAGAGGGCTACGTCCTCGAAGAAGAGGACGAGGACTACAAGGAAGAGGAGGAAGAGGACGAGGGTCCTCTGGCCCACTCGACCGACGACGACTACTGAGTCGTGAAGAGAGACCCGGGCGAATCGCCCGGGTCTCTCTTCATCGTGTGTCGGATCGTGGCGGGAGGCGGGGGCGTGACATTGCTGCGGCGGGGACGCTCCCTGCGCGCATCGTGCGCTCCGGTCGCTCGGTGCTCCGGCACTCCCGCGCATCCTGCGCTCCGTGCCTCCGCAACGCCCCGCCGCAGCAACGTCACGCCCCCGCCTCCAGGCACGACGTTCGCGAGAAAAAATCGACGCACCAACCCATTCACCACTCTCTTTCTTTTTTATAAATGAGAGGTGTGGGCCAGCCGCCAGGATGTTTGCTCGCGATCTGCGCAGCGTGCGGCTCGCCATTTTACCCGACGATCGTGGCGGGCGTGGTGGGCGACAGTGCTGTGGCGGGGCGTTGCGGAGGCGCGGAGCGCAGGATGCGCGGGAGCGCCGGAGCACCGAGCGACCGGAGCGCACGATGCGCGCAGGGAGCGTCCCCGCCACAGCACTGTCGCCCACCATGCCAACCCCAACCCCACCCCAACGCCACAAAACGGAAGAGAGCCGCACGCACCCCGCGCGTACGGCTCTCCTTCCGGCCCACACCCGATAGGGGGCCTACCCGTGTGCCACTTCCCGACGCCCGACGGCTCGTGGCGCTTCCAACATCGCTAGCATCGCGTCGACGACTTCGGCGTCCCATTGGGTGCCGCGGCCCTCGCGCAGGATCTCCATCGCCTCGCGCTGTGCGATCGCGGGACGATACGGCCGGCTGCTGATCATCGCGTGGAACGCGTCGGCCACCGCCACGACGCGCGCCTCGAACGGAATCTGCTCACCCTTCAGTCCGTGAGGATAGCCCTTGCCGTCCCAGCGCTCGTGATGCGCGCGCACGATCGGCGCGAACGGTGCGAGTGCCGGGAGCTCGGCGAGGATGTCGGCCCCGAACGCCGCGTGCTTCTGCATCTCGATCCACTCCGCGTCGGTCAGCGGACCGGCCTTGAAGAGGATCTCGTCCGGGGTCGCGATCTTCCCGATGTCGTGAAGCACACCCGACTTCACGACGATGTCGGTCGTCGCCGCCGACAGGCCCATCGCCTCGGAGAGGCGGCGGCACCAGGCGCCGGTGGCGTGAGAGTGCGCGCAGGTCGCCTCGTCGCGCGCTTTGAGCATCGCCAGGACGCCTTCGATGACGCCGTTCGCCGCACGCTGCGAGTCCTCGGAACGAGGTCCGGGCGCGAGGGGGAACGTCTCGGCGAAGTTCGTCTTGACGATCTCGAGGAAGACCAGGAGCGAGGAAAAGTCGAGGTCGAGCGGCTCACCCGTCTCCGCAGCGACATCGCAGCTCGTCGTGACCAGGTCGTGGAGAACCGGCAGGCTGCAGCCCGAGCGCGCGATCCGCGCCCACGAGACGACCGGTTCCGGAGTCGCGGCCTCGACCGACTGCCCGACCGCCGAGACCAGCGACCGGACGATCAGTGCCGAGGCTTGCCCCGCCGAGCGAGGTCCCAGACGCTCCATCACCTTGTCGGCGATCGTCGCTCTCTGGTCGACCAGGCTCCGCGCCAGCGCAGTACGTCCTTCCATTTCCAATGACCTCGCTCAGCAGCCCAGAGGGGGCGTGTACGGAGCGACAACAGTCATGGCGGCGAGAAGGGCGTCGAGCACCGGGTACTCCTTGGTGGGGCGGGGGACGACTCCACCCTATCAAGGCCCGAATCAGGCAACACTCGTCCGAAAGGACGAGGCCGTTGCAGCCTAGACCAGTTCGCGCCGGCGGGCGGTCGCGACCGCCTCACCCCTGTTCGCGCAGCCGAGCTTCCGAAGGATCGATGAGACGTGCGTGCGGACCGTGTTCATCGCTCGGTGTTGCGTATCGGCGATTGCTTGGTTGCTGAGCCCGTTCGCCATCGCTCGGAGGACCTCGAGTTCGACCGGCGTCAGGACCGTGTTTTCGCCGACGACGTCCTCGTCCCGTGAGGGCCGGACCTCGCCGGCCAGCTCCTCCAGTGTGCGCGCGTGGCCGGCGATCCCTGCCAGCCGCATGTCCCGGAGCGCGGCCTGGAAGTCCTCCGGGATCCGATTGATGAGCGCCGCGAGCGCGGCGTCGAAGGGCTTGAAGTCCGGCGTGACCGCACGGAGGGAGCGGAACGCTCGTTGCGCGACCGCGTTCCGTTCGAGAACGATATTGGCGACGAGGGCATAGCGCTCGCCGGTTGCGCGCAGCCGGTCGAAGACGGGCCGCGGATCGTCGTCGGCCTCGACTGCGGCTTCGTACTTGTTCAGCGTTCCGATTGCCTCGTTGCGCGCGCCCAGCTTTGCGAAGACCGCCGCGAGATACCCGTGCCGCAGTCGGCTTTGATATGGCAGCAGGTCTTTTTCCGAGAGGCTCGTCAGCGTCAGTTGCGCTTCGTGCAGTTGTCGCTGCCAAGTGAGCAGCATCGCTTTCCCGGTCGCGTACGCGAACAGCGCCATCGGGCCGCGGTAGGACAGCGACGAGAGCTCACGATCGATCTCGACGATCCGCTCCTCGTTTCCGCGCTCGGCCTCGACGGCGAGCAAGTTGCGCAGCCCGTTCACGCGCGCGATCGTGTCGCCGGCTTTTTCCGCGTTCGCGGAAACCTGCGCGGCATACCAAGCCGCGACCGGGATCCGGCCGGCGAAATGGTTCACGGCGGTCAGCGTCGCGAAGGCGCGTGAGGCGATCCCGAACTCCCCGAGTTCGATCGCGAGCCGGCTTGCCTCACGCGTGTAGCTTTCCGCGCCGGCGTCGTCGGAAGCGTAGAAGGCGACCGCCGCGGCTCGCGTGTAGGTCCGGACGCGAGTCGCATCATCCGCGAACTCGGAGAGTTCGATGGCCTCGGCGATCGCGGTCTGCGCTTCTTGGTGCCGTCCCTGGGCCGCGTACGTCATCGCAAGCATCCCTAGGACGACCGTTCGTTCGGCGGATTTGAGATCGGGGCGGTCGCGGAATGCTTCCAGGATCGGTACGGCGTCGAAGCGGCCTTGCTGGTAAAGCAACAGCGCGTAGCGCGATGCGACCGCGACTCCGAACGCGATATCGGCGTCGCGGACCT
This sequence comes from Candidatus Elarobacter sp., assembly GCA_035488195.1. Classification (GTDB taxonomy): domain Bacteria; phylum Vulcanimicrobiota; class Vulcanimicrobiia; order Vulcanimicrobiales; family Vulcanimicrobiaceae; genus Vulcanimicrobium. Next base: position 3,197 of record DATHLL010000112.1, read on the forward strand.
GTTCCATCACGGCGCCGTACCACCGCTCCGCCTGGTCGACGCGTCCGTGCGCGTCTTCAAGCGCGGCGCGCAGCGCGAGGACGCGCGGGTTTCGCGCAGCGATCGCGCCGGCGAGCGTGCGGAGCGCACGTTCCGCGATGTCGTACCAGCCCTTCTCGAGCAGGGTGAAGTTGTACTCCGCGAGCACGCGCTCGACTTCGCGGGCGGCGCGCGCTTCGGAGAAGCGCTCGAGCGCTTCACCGAACATGCCCATGCGCTCGAGGAGGCGGCCGGCGCTGACCTGCGCGGCGCGGAGCGCTTCGTCGCCTTCGAGCTGGACTTGGCGCTGCACGAAGTCGCGGAAGAGATCGTGCAGCTTGTAGACGCCGGCGTCGAGGACGCTGATGAACGCGACCCGCTCG
>DATHLL010000113.1:0-9931 GCA_035488195.1 Candidatus Elarobacter sp.
CGCCGACGCCGACGCCGACCCCGGTCCCCTCGGGTCCGCCGACGGCTACCCCGTCGCCGAGCCCCATCCCGACCGCCTCGCCGACCCCGGTGGTAACACCGAGCCCGACGCCGTCACCGACGCCGACGCCGACGCCGACGCCCGCACCGACCTTCGGTCCGCTCTCGGTGAGCACGAACTTGCTCAGCTTCACCGCGACCGGTACGTCGCTTGCGTTCAGCGTGCAGCAAACGGGCCCCAGCGGGACGATCTCGCTGACCGGTTCCTGTCAGAACAGCGCCGGTATGTCGTTTACGCCGAGTTCCGTCGCGATCGGCGGGACGACGGCAACCGCGATCTTCGTGACCGCACTTGCCGCACCGAACCCGGCCGTTACGTCAGGCCACGCGTGCACGATCACGATCATGGGCGGCGGCGGCCAGACCGCGCAAGTCGGCGTCGACATCACCTCGACGACGATCGGCGTCCAAGGCGGCAAACGCCGCTAAAACCAACCCGTTAGCTCGGGCCGTTGATCGCGGTGTCGAGCAGTTCGATCGGGTGCGCGGCGCGCAGTTCGATCCCCCGGCCGCGCAGGATCGACTGCATCTGCAGCGTGCAGCCGGGGTTTGCGCTCGCGACCATGTCGGGCGCGACGCGCAGCACGTTGTCGACCTTGCGGCCGCCGATCTCCGCCGCCGCTTCGGGCTGAAAGAGATTGTAGGTGCCGGCGCTGCCGCAGCATTGATCGCCCTCGGGGATCTCGAGCAGTTCGAGCCCGGGGATCGTGCGCAAGAGCGCGCGCGGTTCGCTGCGCACGCGCTGCGCGTGCGCGAGATGGCACGCATCGTGGTACGCGACCCGCGCTGCGATCGGCCGGCGCGGCGCGCGGGGTTCGAGCGCGGCGAGGTATTCGTTCACGTCGCGCACCTTGGCCGCAAAGGCCGCTGCGCGCGCCGCCCAGGCCGGATCGCCGGCGAAGATCTCGCCGTACTCTTTGAGCGATGAGCCGCAGCCCGCAGCATTCACGAGGATCGCGTCGACCGCTTCGCCCTCGAAGCGCGCGATGAGCGCCTGCGCGAACGTCTTCGCTTCATCGAGCCGGCCGGAGTGCAGCGAGAGTGCACCGCAGCAGCCCTGACCGCGCGGCACGACGGTCTCGATCCCTTCGGCGGCGAGCACGCGCAGCGTCGCGTCGTTGACGTTCGGGAAGAACGTGCGCTGCACGCAGCCCGCGACCAGCGCGACGCGCGCGCGGCGCTCGCCTTTCGCGGGCGTCGTCGCCGGCAGGCGCGTCATCGTGTCGCGCAACGTGACCGGCGGCGCCATCGCCGCGAGCTGGCGCAGCCGCGAGGGCAAGAGCTTCCCGAGCGGTCCGGCCGCCGCGCGCGCGAAGCCGAGCTTCGTCCCGAGCCACAGCGCGGGGATCATCGCGCGCAGCCGCTTCGGATACGGAAACGTCGCGAACACGAACTCCCGGAACGCGCGCTCTTCCGGCGGCCGTTCGACCGCCTCTTCGACCCGCGCGCGCGTCGACTCGATCAGCAGATCGTACCGCACGCCGGACGGGCACGCCGTCACGCACGCCATGCACCCCAGACACTTGTCGAAATGCTGCGCGACGACACCGTCGAGCGGGATCACGCCGTCCTCGACGCCCTTCATCAGATCGATCCGCCCGCGCGGCGAGTCCATCTCCTCGCCCCACGACACGTACGTCGGACACGCCGGCAGACAGAACCCGCAGTGCACGCAGTCCGACAGCAATGAGTCGTAGGTACGCGGCCCCGTTTGCTTGGGAGAATCCGTTTGCCGAGTATCTGTGACGTCGGGCATACCCCACGGGCTTCCACGGGCAGTCCGACGATTCCATTGAGGAGACGAGAAGACTCGTGCCAAAGTAGCTTTGCGGTGAAGAGAGACCACTCCCTGAGCTGCACGTAACGCTTGACAAGACGCTCAGGCAAAGCGGACAATAGAAGCAAGAGCGTGTGGTGTCGCTCGCGTGTCCGGTGTGGGTGCCGCCTGAAAGGGTGTTTCTATGTCAACGGCATTCCGCTCCGGCGTCGTTGTCGGCCTAGCTTCTGCTTTGGCCTTGACCGCGTGTTCAGGGAACGAATCGCTCGTTTCGGCTCCGGGCAGTTCCAAGAGCGAGGCCGCGGCCACGCCACAGTCGCTTGCCGCACTGCCGCGGGCTCAACAGGATGCCATCAGAGCGTCGACGCGGATCGACCCGCGTTGGCTTGCCGACATTGCGCTGCGCAAGCGCGTCGGTGCACGCAGACGCGACGTTTGGTATTCGATGGTAACGCGCCAGGACGGCGGTCGCTCCATTCGTTCGGTCCGTCAGGGGCGCGAGGTTTACGCTTTGACGTCGTGCACGACGACATATCTAAACGTCAGCGGGACTTACGATACTAGTACCGATCCGATCATCGCGCAGCAGTGCAGCACGACGTACTACGATGACGGGGGTGGTTTACCGGTCGGCGACGGCGGGGGAGCGATCGCGCTTCCGACGCTCGACCCGAATCTCTACAAAGAACCAGCCTCGAACTTCGACACGTCGACGGAATCGGGCTGCAAGATCGGCGCCAAAGCGAAGTTTATCAGCCTGTCCAAGAACGCGAAAGACAACGGTCGTACACCGTCTCCAGGACAGACGCTATGCGGCCCGAAAAACGACAATAGCGTTCTCCAGCTTACGGGGGGAATGCTGTTTCCGAATCCCGGCGATTGCGACTACATGGTAGTCATCAGTGCCGGGGACATCGAGGTTGAGCCGAACTCGGGCAGCGGGCGGCTTCCCGAAGGGCAGCACGAAGGACGGCATTCGAATCAACGCGGATTGTTCGTACGATTTCGTAAATATATAGAAGCCCCAGCTTCGCCGGAGGCGAAATCCCGATCATGAAACGAACCCGCGGCATGTGGATCCTCGCTGCCGGAGCTGTGCTGACTCTCGCGGTCAGCGCGGCCGGTAGCCCGGACAAGCCTTTTGGCTCTGGACGGCGGCTAGTTGCCGACCGGTTTGCGGAAGTCCCGACTGACCGAATCGGATATCGGAAGTACGTCGGCACGGTTCGCAAGTGCACAGTGGCCGGCACTTTGCTCGGAGTCGATGATGACCGCGAAGCCAGTATTCCCGCCGGCGCAGTCGGAGTAATTGCCTTAGGGCACTCGTTGCTGTACTTCGGCAATGACTTTACGATAGTCCAAAAGCCAGGACGCTCGGTGGTCTATACTCCCGCAGCCTTCAAGTTGCCCGCCGAGCTTCTGAAATAGGCTGGCCGAATCCCACACCGAAGCGTCTCGGGCAACGGTGTCCGATACGCTTTGGCCAGCCGCATATCGATGGCATCCCGCTCAAAGCGATGATCCCTCGGGCGTAAATTTCGCGACGTATACGCGCGTTAGGCCTGCCCAGAGGGACGCGACGGTCGGCGCTTAAAGCGAACGGCCGCGCCCCTCATGGCCTAGGTCCGGCCAAGCGCGCTCGCGCGCTCTGCCGTTAAAACGTGCCCGGCCCGCTACCGATCAGCGCACGCGCTAAACGTCCGTTCTTCGTCTGCGCACATCATTCAATGGGGCGCGACGCAATGTAGGGGATTCGTCCCAGCCAAGGGCGCTGAAGATGCAGCCGCCGACCGCCCCCGGGGTGTAGGCGGGCACGGCTCCGGCGTGGGCCAAGCCATGCCCGCAGGAACGATCGACGGCCGCCCTCCGCCGTTACTCGCACAGACGCCGTCTGCGACGGCATTCACACGGTAACGGACGCTCTGTCCGCGTCCCCGGCCGCCGGTATGTGCAACCGGTCGCGTCGTGCATCGTTGTGCGATGGCTGCACGCCGTACATATTGCTATCTGAGGGTCATCGTTGGGACCACAGGTCCAAGCGTATGCCACCCGTCCTCCGCAAACCGGAAGCGCGACGCGTCCGGTAGTGAGACCCTACCATGTCGGGCGCTTTAATCGCCATCGGGAGCCTTGTCCCGGGGGTCTGCCGGTGCTGGGACTCTAATGACGACCGGGATATTTGTCCCGGTCCCCTGGCCCGAAGGCCGGAAAGGCTGCCAATGTTCGCGATCCTCACGCTTGCCGCATTATTGCTCGGCGGGACCGTCACGCCGAGCAACGTTCTCCCGGGTGGACCGTCCGTTACGACTACAACCTCGGCGCCGGCGGCTAGCCCCGCTGTTGACAACGTTCTCCCGGGCGGTCCTTCCTAGAGCATTTGACGGAGTTCGCGCGCACGGGGCGAAGAATGCGCGTGGGTGTACCGGGGAGACACCTCACAGGGTGTCTCCCCGTCTCATATCCGGGAGGGGATTACGACTGCTGCACATCGCCGGCGAACAAGGCGGCGAAACACTTTTCGACAAGCCATGGACCAGTGGTTTGCCGGGAATTTCGAACGCTGCCTCGATCTCTGCGATCAGAATACCAATCCTGCTCCCGATATCGTTCGTCAAATCACGCTCCTGCGCGCTCGCGCACTGCTGAGACTAAATCGCGCAGCGGAGGCGCTGTCCGCGCTGGATGCAATCACGTGGCCGGAAAACGGTGACGTAATGGTTACCGCACGGATGCTGACGGGTGCAGCTCTTGTCCGATCCAACGAAGTGGCTCGCGGCCTCGCATTGCTCGAGGCTCTCCAAGAAAATGCCACCGGCGCACATCGAACCATTCAGTCCGAAATCGCCCTGAACCGTGCGCTCGCGCATTTCTGTCGACAAGAGGTAGACGCCGCCGATCGTGTCCTCAACCTAGTTTCGACGGATGCGGATATTGTTTATGCTCGTGCGTTGGAATATCGTGGCTGGGTTGCTTGCAGGCGAGCAAAGTTTCCGCTCGCGATCGGGTACTTTCGCGAAGCGTTGGAGTTCCTCGATACGTGCAAGCACTACGACCGTTATCTGGAGGCGAATTGCGCCCACGTCCTCGGCTCACTCAGTGTCGAATTGTTAGACCAGCAAACCTGGGCCGTCGTCGCCGAAAGGCGTGCGAAGATAGATTGGTCGGCGCAAGATATCAAACGCCATCGCTATTGGCTTGCGATATGTGCTTCGAACTACGCCTTCGAGATTGAAGGAGCCGACTACCGCGCGGTTCGCGAGGCGCGCATAGCGGAATCGCTTGCTCCCACTCCTGCCGCACTCGTGGAAGGTCTTTGCCAACGAGCGGCGAGCGCAGGCCGCGCCCACGAGCGGCTCACGCAAATGGACTTTGCCGATGCTGCCTATGAACTATTTTGCTCGCTCGACCCGAAAGGTTTCGAAGAATACGACAAGCTCGTCCCGCTGGTACTTGCCGATGAGCTTTCACGCGCCGGCCGCGTGGAACAGGCGCGACAGATTTTCACTGCCTATCGCGAACAGGCTGAGACTTCGCCGCTGCTTGCAGTCACGGGGAACCCGACTCGCTATGCGTTCGAACGACTCGTCGAAGGGTTCATCGCCGAAGCGGCCGAGGAACAAAGCAGCGCGCGCCGGTGCTACCTCGACGCCTTTACTCGATTCCGCTCCGTATCTTACAAGAGGCGAGCGGTTCACTCCGCGCTTCGGCTTGGGGCACTGCTGAACAATGCCGAGCTATTCGAATACGCCGATGACGTCACGCGGCATTTGCCGTCGCGCTCGTGGCTTCGGCAACAGGTCACGAATCTTCCAACCGACATTATCGTTCGTGGTTTGTCGCCGGCTCGCAGGGACGTATTGCAGCTCCTGTGCCGAGGGCTCACGATCCGCGAGATCGCCGCGACTCGCAACCGGTCAAGGAAAACCATCGCGAACACCGTGACGGAAGTTTACCGTGCCTTTAACGTCCGACACCGAACGGAGCTGCTGAACGAGCTGCTACGGCGCGGCATTATCAAGTCAGCCTAGCAGCGCTTGGGAGCGTCGGGGTTCTCGTTCGCTTTCGGGTCGGTGACGGGTACGGACACTAGAGGCCTCCGACGAAGCGGCCGGGGTTGCAGAGACCGTATTGGTCGAAGGTGTTCTTCAGCGCGCGCATGAGCGGGAAGGACGGCGGGGGCGGACCCCAGGCGTCGATCAGCGAGCGCGCTTCGGCGGGGATCGCGTCGAAGACGACGTGGCCGCGGCCCTCCGTCGCCACGGCGACCGTGTCGCGCAGGCCGGCGACGTGCCAGTCGGGGCGCACGCCGGCGCCGCCGGCGAACGTCGCGTCGCTCAGCGCGTGGTACGCGACGCCGATCGTCGGATACGCGACGGGGACGGCGAGCGGCGAGGCCGGGACGACGCTCGCCAGCGTCGCCACGTGGTCGGACGGCGGCGCGACGACGTGCAGCCGCCAGGGGCCGTCGCGGCGCACCGCGCGCTCGCGCTGCTCGTACGACTCGCGCTCGAGCTCGCTGAGCTCCGCCGCGTCGGACGCGCCGGATGCCGGCACGATCTCCTCCAGCAGCGTCTTCATCTGCGCGTCGACGCCGGCCTCGACGCCGGCGAACGTGATCACCAGCGCGTTGTTGTTGTAGAGCACCACCGACTCCGGCTCGAGCCGTTGCGCGACCAGCGCGTCGAGGACGCCGCCGATCGGCGTCTCGGCGCCGAAGTGCAGCACCGCCGCGCGCGTCGACGCGGGCAGCGGATAGAGCCGGAAGGTCACCGTCACGATCGCGCCGAGCGTCCCGAGCGAGCCGACCATCAGCTTCGGCAGGTCGAACCCGGCGACGTTCTTCACCACCTTGCCGCCGCCGCGCGCGCACACGCCGTCCGGCCGCACGATCTCGACGCCGACGATCAGATCCTTCGCGGTCCCGTAGCGCAGGCGGCGGCGACCGTACGCGTTCGCCGCGACGACGCCGCCGACGGTCGCGCTCTCGCGGTCGTGCGCGTCGAGCGGAAGCATCTGGCCGTGCTGCTCGAGCGCGCGGTCGAGCTCCGCGAGCGTGATCCCCGCCTGCACGGTGATCGTCTGGTCTTCCGGCGTGTAGTCGACGATCGCGTCGAGCGCCGTCGTGCGCACGACGGTGTCGAGCGCGCGCGGCGCGTTCCCGAGCTCGAGATGCGTCCCGCCGCCGACGAATGCGAACGGCTTGCGCGCGCCGTAGAGTTCGCGGACGGTATCGGCGAGCTCGTCGATCGAGCGCGGCACGACGGCGTCGCGCGGCGTCACGCCCGCGATCGCGAAGGTCATCCGCGCCCCGCCTCGCCGCTGAGCTCGGTCGCGTGCGCGGCGTACGCACCCGGCTTGTCGCCGCACAGGCGCGGCGTCGGGAACATCTTGCCCGGATTGAACCGCTGGTCCGGGTCGAACGTCGTGCGGATCGCCTGCATCGTCTCGAGATCGTCCTCGTCGAACTGCTCGCCGAGATAGCACGCTTTGTCGTGGCCGACGCCGTGCTCGCCGGTCACCGAGCCGCCGTAGCGCAGGCAGAGGCGCAGGATCTCGCCCGCGACCTGTTCCGCCGCATGTTCCTGTCCCGGGATGCGCGCGTCGTACAGCACCAGCGGGTGCAGGTTGCCGTCGCCGGCGTGGAAGACGTTCGCGATCCGCAGCCCGGCGTTCGCGCCGAGCGCCGCGATCTCGCGCAGCACCGGCGCGATGTCCTTGCGCGGGATCACGCCGTCCTGGACGTGGTAGTTCGGCGAGATGCGGCCCATCGCCGCGAACGCGGCCTTGCGGCCTTTCCACGCGAGCTGGCGCTCCGACTCGTCGCGCGGCGCGCGCACGTCGAGCGCGCCCGCGGCGCGCAGGTGCGTGCGCGCGCGGAAGGCGGTCTCTTCGACCTCCGCGGCGACGCCGTCGACGTCCATCAGGATCAGCGCGCCGACGTCGAGCGGCCAGTCGACGCCGGTCGCGGCGACGATCGCCTCGATTGCGAGCTTGTCGCACATCTCGATCGCCGCGGGGACGATCCCCGAGCCGATGATCCGCGAGACCGCATCGCCCGCCTCGTCGGTCGACGGAAAGGTCGCGAAGAGCGTCTGCGTCTTCTGCGGCGCGCGCAGCACGCGCACCAGCGCCTCGGTGACGATCCCGGTCATCCCCTCGCTGCCGACGACGACGCCGACCAGATCGTAGCCGAGCGACTCCGGCTCGCCGGCGCGCGAGCCGAGCTCGACGATCTCGCCGTCGGGCGTCACGATCGTCAGCCCGATCACGTGGTTCACCGTGAACCCGTACTTCAGGCAGTGCGCGCCGCCGGCGTTCTCCGCGACGTTCCCGCCGATCGTGCAGACGCTCTGCGAGCTCGGATCGGGCGCGTAGTACCAGCCGTCCGGCGCGAGCGCGCGCGTGATGTCGAGGTTGATCACGCCGGGCTGCACGCGCGCGACGCGGTTCGCGAGGTCGATCTCCAGGATCTTCCGCATCCGCGAGAGCCCGACGACCACCGAGCCTTCGCTGGGCAGCGATCCGCCGGACAACCCGGTCCCCGCGCCGCGCGGCACCACCGGGAGATGCAACTCGCGCGACAGCTTCACGCACGCCGCGACTTCTTCGGTCGAGCCGGGCAGCACGACGATCTGCGGCCGCACGCGGTAGCCGAGCAATCCGTCGCACTCGTACGTACGAAGCTGCTGCTCGGCGACGATCGCGTGCTTCGCGCCGACGATCGCGGCGAACCGCGCGTGCAGCTCCGTCTCGTGGACCGCATCGCGCAGCGCGTCGACCGACGCGCTGCGGTTCACCGCGCCCGCGCTCACCGCGCGCCCGTCCCTTCCGTGGCCACCGCCGGCGCGGCGGCGAGCCGCAGCACCGCGCCGCGCGCGTTCGCGATGTGCTCGGCGGTTCGCGCGGCGGCCGCGGCCTCGTCGTGCGCGCGCAGCGCGTCGACGATCCGCTCGTGCTCGGCGATCGTCGCGCGGCGGCGCTCCGCGTCGGAGAGCGAGAGGAAACGGTACGCGATGAGCTGCTCGCGCAGCTCGGTGAGCATCCGCTTCAGGCGGTCGCCGTTCGCGTTGGCCAGGATGACGTCGTGGAACGCGGTGTCGTGCCGCTCCATCTCGTTCGCGTCGTCGACGGCGCTTCGCATCGCCTCGACCTGCTGCTCCAGCTTGCGGATCTCCGCCTCGCGGATCGAGCGAGCCGCCCGCCGCGCGGCGAGCGACTCGAGCGCCTCACGGATCTCGAAGATGCAGGCGACCTCGTCGCTCTCGAGCTGCCGGACGACGCTCCCGCGCAGCCCGCGCGGCTCGAGCAGCCCCTCGGCCTCGAGCCGGCGCAGCGCTTCGCGGATCGGTGTCCGGCTGGCGCCGAGCCGGGTCGCCAGCTCGGCCTCGATCACCGGCGTCCCGGGCGAGAGCTCGCCGGAGAGGATCGCGGCCCGGAGCCGGTCGTGGATGCGGTCCCGCAGCGGCAGCCCACGGCGCAGCGGCTGCAGCGACTTGGCGTGCATGGCCAAACGGTACCCGGACGGCCCGGACTCGTCAACATTTGGGATACCGTATCCCCTTGACAGCGCTTGCCTCGCGCCGTATCCTCGCTACACTTCGGGATACGGTATCCCAAAACGAGAGGATTCGTCGATGATCGCCGCGCCGAGCGCCCCGCCCCGCACCATGACCGCCGCCGAGGCCGCCGTCCGCGTGATGGAGTCCGAGGGCGTCGAGCTCGCCTTCGGGATCCCCGGGGCCTCGATTCTCCCGCTCTACGACGCGCTGCGGCGCTCGTCGATCCGGCACGTCGTCGTCCGCCACGAGGAGGGCGCGACCCACGCGGCCGACGGCTACGCTCGCGCGACCGGGAAGGTCGGGATCGCGATCGCGACCTCCGGCCCCGGCGGGACGAACTTCGTCACCGGGCTCTACACCGCGCAGGCCGACTCGATCCCGATCATCACGGTCACCGGCCAGGTCCCGATGAGCCAGCTCCACCGCGAGGGCTTCCAGGCCGTCGACATCGCCGAGATCGTCAAGCCGGTCGTGAAGAAGTCGTTCCTGGTCAAGGAGGCGGCTCAGATCCCGTGGGTCTTCCGCGAGGCGTTCCG
>DATHLL010000114.1:0-2312 GCA_035488195.1 Candidatus Elarobacter sp.
AGATGCCGGGCGCGGCGTGGTTCGAGGGCTCGCGGGTGAACTACGCCGAGCACCTGCTGCGCCACGAAGAGCGCGCCGCGCCGGGCGAGGCCGCGATCGTCCACAGCTCGGAGCTGCGGCCGCTCGCGACGACGTCCTGGCACGAGCTCGGCGCGGCGGTGCGCGCGGTCGCGACGAAGCTGCGCGAGCTCGGCGTCGAGCCCGGCGACCGCGTCGCCGCGTATCTGCCGAACGTCGCCGAGACGGTCGTCGCGATGCTCGCGACGACGGCGATCGGCGCGGTCTGGTCGTCGGCGGCACCCGAGTTCGGCGCGCGCACGGTGATCGACCGCTTCGCGCAGATCGAGCCGAAGATGCTCTTCGCCGCCGACGGCTATCGCTACGCCGGCAAGGACTACGACCGGGGCGCCGAGATCCGCACGATCCTCGCCGCGCTCCCGACCGTCGAGCGCGTCGTCTGGCTGCCGTATCTCGATCCGTCATCGACGCCGCTCGGGCCGAACCCGATCGCATGGCGCGAGCTCGCCGAAGCGCCGGCGCCGTCACGCGAGGCGTTCGCGTACGAGCGCGTCGCGCACGATCATCCGCTCTGGGTGCTGTTCTCGTCGGGGACGACCGGGCTGCCGAAGCCGATCGTCCACGGCCACGCAGGGATCCTCGTCGAGCACCTGAAGAGCACCGGGCTGGGGCAGAACCTCACGCCGGAGTCGCGGATGTTCTTCTACACGACGACCGGCTGGATGATGTTCAACGCGCTCGTCTCGGCGCTGCTGCAAGGCGCGTCGATCGTGCTGTACGACGGGCACCCCGCGCATCCCACGCCGGCGCTGCTGTGGCAGCTCGCCGCCGACGCGCGCGCGACCTCGTTCGGCGCGAGCCCGACGTTCGTGCAGATCATGCAGAAGATCGGTCTCGTCCCGCGCGAGCGCTTCGACCTCTCGGCGCTGACCAGCGTCTTGCTGACCGGCTCGCCGGTCACGCCGGAGTCGACCGCGTGGTTCTACTCCTCGGTGAAGGACGATCTGTGGGTCACCTCGCCGTCGGGCGGGACGGAGTTGTGCGCCGGGCTCGTCGGCGGCTGTCCGCTGCTGCCGGTGTACGCGGGCGAGATCCAAACGCGGCTGCTCGGGATGGACGTGCACGCGTGGAACGCGGACGGCGAGGACGTCGTGAACGAGGTCGGCGAGCTCGTCGTGACGAGCCCGGCGCCCTCGATGCCGCTGCGCTTCATGCACGATCCGGACGGCACGCGCTACCGCGAGACGTACTTCGAGCACTTCCCCGGCGTGTGGCGGCACGGCGACTTCATCAAGATTAACGAGCGCGGCGGCTGCTCCATCTACGGCCGCTCCGACTCGACGCTGAACCGCTACGGCGTGCGGATCGGCTCGGCGGAGATCTACCGCGCCGTCGAGCAGCTCGACGAGGTCGCGGACAGCCTCGTCGTCTGCCTCGAGCTTCCGGGCGGCGAGTTCTTCATGCCGCTCTTCGTGCGCCTCACCGACGGCACGCCGTTCGACGACGCGCTGCGCGCGCGGATCGTCGCGAAGCTCCGCACGGATTGCAGCCCGCGCCACGTCCCGGACGAGATCCACGCCGTCGACGCGATCCCCTACACGCTGACCGGCAAGAAGATGGAGATCCCGGTCCGCCGCATCCTCGCCGGCACGCCGCCCGAGAAAGCCGCCAGCCGCGACGCGATGATGCAGCCGTCCGCGCTCGACTGGTACGTGCGATTCGCCCGCGAACGGTTATAGCGACGGTGCGAGCGGTGGGCGGCGCGTGCCGGTGCGGGTGAGCTGCTCGAAGGCGTGCGCGAACTGCAAGAGCCCGAGCTCGTCGCGGTAGCGGCCGACGATCTGCACGCCGACCGGTAAGCCGTCCGGCGTGAAGCCGCACGGGACCGAGATCGCGGGTTGGCCCGTGACGGTGATCCGCGAGCACGAGCGCATCCAGTCGAGATAGCTCTCCATCGGCGTGCCGGCGATCTCGGTCGGATACGGCTGATCGACCGAAAACGGCGCGACTTGGTTCACCGGGGCGACGATGAACGAGTAGCGCTCCATGAACGCGTGCATTCGCGCGAAGAGCTGCGTGCGCAGCAGCTGCGCGCGGCCGAGGTCGGTCACGGTCAGCCGGCGGCCGTACTCGATGTTCCAGACGATCGTGTCCTTCAGCATCCCGGGGTGCTCGTCGAGCAGCGGGCCGAAGCCGTTCGCGAACAGCACGCCGCGCAGCGTCTGGAACACCTCGTCGGCGCCGCTCAGATCCGGCGAGACGTCGTCGATCTCGCAGCCGAGCCCCACGAACGC
>DATHLL010000115.1:0-10502 GCA_035488195.1 Candidatus Elarobacter sp.
CCGGCAACGGCGAGGCTCAAGACCTTGAAGTGCGTGTTTCCGGGATTGCTCAAGCGGAACGACAATTTGCCGCCGTGCACGGCGACTGATTCGAGCAGCGGCTTCGGCGCGGGCTTCAGCGGCTCGACGTAGACCGGAATCGACAGCTGCATCTGGACCTTGATCGTCGCGGAGTTCGGGGCGAACGCATTCTCCAGTGAGGGCAGCTCACGAAACATCACGCGGTACGTGCGCTCGAGAGGCGAGCGTGACGGATTCTGAAGGCCGACGCGAACCGCTCGAGTGCCGCCCGGATCGATCGAAAGAAGCGACGGGAAGAACACGAGTTCGTCGGTCGGCTGGAGCTTCTCCGGGCTGTCCGCGTCCTGCGTCCACTTGTACGCCACGACTTGAATCCGCAGCGTCGACGTCGCCATGTTCTGGACCGTGATCGTTTGAGATGTCGTCCCTGCCGGGAGGTTCACCACGAGCGGCGTCACGTGGGTGTCCAGCGCCGACGCGGGTAGTGCAAGCAGCAGCATAGCGACGGCGAGTGCGGGTGAGGTGTGGCGCAGCTGCATGCTAGTGCTCCGTCTCGGCCGGCGTAACGCCGTGGGTCGGGCTCCACCCGAGGACTTTCGCGATCATCTCGCTGCGATTTCGGACACGCGTCTTCGCGAAGATGCGCTTGATGTAGTCGCCGACGGTGTACTCCGCGATGCCCAGGCGCTGAGCGATCTCGCATGCGCTGTCGCCTTCGAGTAGCAGCCGCACGACGTCCAGCTCGCGCCGGCTGAGCCCGAACCGCCGGGCGGCCGTGCCGAGGTTTTCACGCGTCGACATCGGTTCTAGCAGCAATGCGATCGGGGATCCCGCGCCGCTTAGCTGCGTTGCACGCAACAACATCCCCGGGATCGGCGCTGCCGCGAGATCGCCAACGGCGCCGTCCCGAATCCACGCGCACAGCACTTCATCGAGCTTTCGGGGTAGCTGCTCACCATCGCGATCCTGTTCGATCTCGTTCAGCATTCGACGGGCCGCCTCGTCGGCGGCGATGATGCGGCCGCCGCGAGACACGATGACGACGCGCGTTCGAGCCGCGCGAAGGGATGCTACGAAGTCGGCGGACTCGGCTCGGATCGGCTGGATCTGATAAGCGATCACGCTGCGAAGTTCCTTAGCACCGGGGAATGCAAATCGAGGCCGGCTCGGAAACGATTCCGGCTGGAAGCGAATGCATCGCGGTCGCCGACGAAAACGCCGGCTTCCAGAGTTACCTTATAACACCGATGCGCGCAGCGCATCTATCCCCAAAACAACGGATCGTGCCCCTGAAACCCGGGGGTAGGCATCCGTTCGTCCGCGCGCTATTGTGTGGCCATGTCGAGCGCGCGCGTCACGTACCGTACATCGGCGCGTGCTCGCGCGATCGTCGAGGCGATGGTTGCGGAGTTCGGCGGGCAGCGCGGACCGTGTCGAATCTACGTCATCGGGAGGCAGGGAGACGTCGCCTTATGGGCAGCCGGCGCTCCGATACTGCCGCTCCATGCGCTTCGGGCGCTGGCGAAGTGGCAGTCATCGCGGACCCCGTTCAAGCGCGCGCCCGCGGAGCCGGTGACTGAGCAGCACGGAGACTGCATCGTCCGCATACAGCCGCTGAGGTCCGCCCTCTATGAGTGCGCCGTCATCATCGAACAACCGATACACCATTCGTACCTAGGCGCCGCCTCGCCGGGATGACGCGGGCCGGTTAGGCAGAATGGCTCATCTTGGCGCCATCTTTACCGATGTGTAAGCGGTTCGTAAGTGCCCTGAGGGAAGGTAGCTCCACGCCGGTCGCGTTTTTGGGCTTCTGAGGGCGCCCGGGCAGTAACCGGGTCGTAACCGCCGTGTCCCATGCTTCGCGGGCGTGAAAGGAACCATCCGTGCCGGACCTCATCCAGCGGTGATCGCCGGTGAACGATCTCGCTTCTTCCGATGTGCTGGCGATCGTGGGACGGCGCCGCGTGCCGGCGATGTGCGTGGTCGACGCTCGGGGACGCGTCGTTTTGGCAAACGCCGACGGCGAGCTGCTGGACCTCGCAACACGAGCCGTCGTCCGAAACTTGTCGGCCAACCGCGCGACGAGCGCTTCGGCCCTCGGGATGACCGAGGACGGGAACGTGGTCCGGATCGTACCGCTCGAGGGGGGAGCCGAGGCACATTTCGCGGTGTTCGTGGAGCCGATCGGGACACGGTCACCGCTTGACCACGCGGCCAAACGATACGGCCTCAGCGGTCGCGAGCGCCAAGTGCTGGCTGATATCCTGCGTGGCGCTTCGACCGCGGAGATCGCCGTCAACCTGATGATTGCGGAGTGCACCGTCGCCAGCCACGTGCGCAACATCGGCTTGAAGATGCGCGCGTCGAAGCGGAAGGAGATCGTAGCCGCGATATTGGGCGACCCCTAACGGGGGCGATCCACGAAAATGGCGATGTCCACAGCGTGCACGGTCTGATACGGTTGTCTCGGAAAGCGCCGTTCTTCTAAGAAAGCGCGGAATCGCGGCTATTCTGCGCGGAGATTCGTCGTGCTGAGTTCGAGCCCGTGCTGGGCTACCGCGTAGCTCCCTTCGTGAATACGGAACCGCCGGCAGGTGGGAGTCCGCTCGACGTCGCGCGCGGCCGCGCGGTACCGCAGTTCTGCATCGTCGACGATTCGTTCAAGATCGTCTATTGCAGCGGGGGCGATCTCGTCGCAGGGTTCCAGCTGCCCGACGACATCCGTGAGATACTTCAACGCTTGAGGAGCGCGGCCGATGAGGAGCCGGCGTCAAGCGCTGTGGGGGTGCTGTCCAGTACTCAGATCCTCCGCCTGCAGCGACTAGAGGCGTTCGACAACCGTGTCCATTACGCGGTCTTCCTGGAAAAGTTCGCGGTGCGAAACTCAATCCAGCGCGCGGCGGAACGGTATGGCTTGAGCACTCGCGAAACCCAGGTCTTGGAAGGCCTGATGATGGGTGAGGGCACGCTCGAGATAGCCGGGCGCTTGCGCATCGGCGTCGCGACGGTCCACGAGCACATCCGGAAGATCGGGCGGAAGACGAACGTTACCAAACGCGGCGCCATCGTGGCGACCGTCTTCGGATTGCGATGACCATGCATCCCGTCGCACAGGTGATCGTCAGCGATATCACCCAGAGGCGGTCAGTACCGCTGGTATATCTCTTCGATTCCGCCGGCGAGCTGATCGCCTGGCCGCCAGCGTCGCAGCGCGCCATTCCGGTCGATCTTCAGCCGCTCGTAGCCATGTACTTCGCCGCCCCCGGCGCAACGCGGCCTCCCCTCCGCGAGCTGCTTGAAATGAGAGAAGGGAGGTTCAGCGTTCAGATAACCCCCTACAGCGACGGCGTCGAGGAACGCTACGCCGTCATCATCGAGAGGTTCGCCGTACGCGCGCGCCCGTCGGCGGAACCCGGCCAGCTGTCCCCGGCGCCCTAGCTGTGCCGCCGAACGGGGCCGCACCTGACGCCGTCGAACGACGCGCGCGCAGTGGGTGGATCGCACGAGCTTGGCCCGAACGAGGTCGATCAGCTGGCCGCTTTGCGGGAGCCGCCGGTCCTTTACGTGCTCGATGCGGACCTTCGGGTCGCGTTTTCGTCCGCCGGCGCCGAACGGGAAGTCTCGAGGGAGCTCGACGCCGCCCTCAGAGCCGCCGTTCACGACGTTGAAGCGGGTTCGGATGCGGTGCGCGTCTACCGCGACCGCATCGTTCGCGCGACACCGCTCTCCACCACCGACGGCGGCGTCGCGTACGCGGTCTTGCTGGAGCGGTTCTCGGCGGGGGACCTGGTTCGGCAAGCCGCCGCCCGATTCGGTCTGACGCCTCCGGAGGCGCTGGCGCTCGCGGAGATGATCGCCGGCGGCCATCCGGCCGACGCCGCAGCCTCGGAGAGTCTCGGGCAAAAGATTCCGTCGGCGCACGGCGAGCACTTCATCGAGCGCCTCTTGAACGAGGCAGTGGAGTAGCAGCCGGACGCTGTGCTACGCCCTCCGGAGGCTGTCTTCGCGGCTTCGGCGAATCCGCGACCGTTCAAGATATAACGAACGAACAGCAAACAAGACAACCTAGGAGTACCAGTGCCAGAATCCGTCTCGCTCGAGATCGGCGGCCGGCAACTCGTCATCGAGACGGGTGAGCTTGCGAAGCAAGCCAACGGCAGCGCTCTCGTCCGCTACGGCGATCAGATCGTCGTCCTCTGCGCCGCGACGGCGTCGGAGAAACCCCGGGAAGGGATCGATTTCTTCCCCCTCACCTGCGACTACGAAGAGAAGATGTATGCGGCCGGTAAGATCCCGGGCGGCTACATCAAGCGCGAAGGGAGACCGTCGGAACACGCGGTCCTGAGCGCCCGCCAGATCGACCGCCCGATCCGTCCGCTCTTCCCGGACGGCTTCCGCAACGACATCCAGATCATCGCGACGGTCCTCTCGACCGATCCGGGTCTGGACAGCGACGTGATCGCGGTCTGCGCCGCCGGCGCAGCGCTCGCGGTCAGCGACATCCCGTTCCAGAAGAACGTCGCCTGCGTCCGCGTCGGCCGCGACGAGAACGGCAACTACATCACGAATCCGACGCTCGAGCAGTACGAGGCCGGCGGGATGGAGATCGTCGTCGCCGGCACCGCGACCGACATCATGATGGTCGAGGGCGGCGCGAAGGAGATCTCGGAAGAAGAGTTCGTCGGCGCGGTCGAGTTCGCGCACGGCGAGGTCAAGAAGATCGTCGCCGCGATCGACGAGCTCGCGAAGAAAGTCGGCAAGGCGAAGCGCGAGTACCCGCTGCTCACGGTCGACGAGAAGCTCGACAAGTGGGTGCGCAAGAACTTCCAGAAGGACGTCGCGAAAGCGATGCGCGTCGTCGACAAGCTCGAGCGCAACGAAGCGCTCGCGGCGCTCTCGCGCGAAGCCGCGATCGGCAAGCTCGCGAAGAAGGACGATCCCGGGATCCGCGCCCTGATCGAAGATCCGAAGATCAAGGACTTCGAGAAGATCATCAAGGCGATGGAAGAGGACGAGCTGCGCGTCATGGTCGTCGACGAGAAGACGCGACCGGACGGCCGCAAGCCCGACGAGATCCGCCCGATCTGGTGCAAGACGCACTACGTCCCGCGCGTGCACGGTTCGGGCGTCTTCACCCGCGGCCAGACGCAGGTCTTCACCGCCGCGACGCTCGGCTCGATCAGCGACGAGCAGCGCCTCGACGGGATCCTCGCGATCCCGAACAAGCGCTACATGCACTACTACAACTTCCCGCCGTACTCGGTCGGGGAGACGCGCCCGATGCGCTCGCCGGGCCGCCGCGAGATCGGCCACGGCCAGCTCGCGGAGCGCGCGCTGACACCCGTGCTTCCCGACGAGGCGGACTTCCCGTACACGCTGCGCGTGATCAGCGAAGTGCTCGAGTCGAACGGGTCGTCGTCGATGGCCTCGGTCTGCGGCTCGACGCTCGCGCTGCTCGACGCCGGCGTCCCGCTCAAGGGACACGTCGCGGGCGTCGCGATGGGGCTGATCCTCAAGGGCAAGGACTACGCGATCCTCACCGACATCCAGGGGATCGAGGACGCGCTCGGCGAGATGGACTTCAAGGTCGCGGGGACGACCGAGGGGATCACCGCGATCCAGATGGACATCAAAGTTGCGGGGATCACGACCGAGATCATGCGCGACGCGCTCGCCGAGGCGAAGAAGTCGCGCCTGTTCATCATCGACAAGCTCAAGGAGACGATCGACGGTCCGCGCCAGGAGCTCAGCGAGTTCGCGCCGCGGATGATCGTGCTCCAGATCAACCCCGACAAGATCAAGGACGTGATCGGACCCGGCGGCAAGGTGATCAACAAGATCGTCGCCGACACCGGCGTGAAGATCGACATCGAGAACGACGGGCGCGTCTTCATCGCCGGCGCGAACGCGGCCGGCGCCGAGAAGGCGAAGCAGATGGTCGAGGCGCTCACCAAAGAGGTGAAGCCGGGCGAGACCTATCTCGGCACCGTCACGCGGCTGATGAACTTCGGCGCGTTCGTCGCGATCCTGCCGGGCAAAGAGGGCCTCGTGCACATCTCGCAGCTCGCGCCGCAGCGCGTCGAGCGGGTCGAGGACGTGGTCAAGCCGGGCGATCAGATCATGGTCAAGGTCATGGAGATCGACTCGCAAGGCCGGATCAACCTGAGCCGCAAGGCCATGCTCGGCGGCGGCGACGGCGGTGACACCGGCGGCGGCGACGGCGGCGGGCGCGGCGGCAACGGCCGTTTCGGCGGTGGCGGTGACGAGGGCGGGCGCGGCAACGGCGCGCCGCCGCGGCGCGAGGCCAGCTACTCCGGCGGCAGCGGCGGCGGTGGCGGCGGCGGGGACCGTCCGCGGCGCCGGCGTCCGCGACCGTCCAGCGGCCCGGGATCCGGCTCGGGCGAGTAACGCCTCCGGCAGGGAACACCACGAGAGCTCGTCGGAAGACGAGCTCTCGCCATGTCCCCGCTCCGCGCGCTGGCGCTCGCCCTGCTCGCATCCGCCGCGCTGACCGGCGCGGCGCGGCGCCCCGCGACCGTATTCGATCTCTCCGACGCGGTCGGCAAGCCGGTCCCGCCGGTCACGCTGGTCGCGAGCGACGGCGGCCCGGTCGCGTTCGGCGAGCTGCGCGGAAAGCCGACGTACGTCTTCCTGTTCGCCGGCTGGTGCGGCCCGTGCCGGGAGGCGATGCCGTTCGTGCGCAGCGCCTACGCGAAGTACGGCGACCGCGTCCGCTTCGTCGGGGTCGACGTGCTCGAGGACGCGGACGCCGCGCGCGCGGCGACCACCGCGGCGGCGCTGCCGTTCCCGGTCGCGATCTATCCGATCGATCAGCTCGACGCGATCGTCTCGCCCGACGCGCAGCTGCGTGCGGGGACGAAGTACCGCATCCCGGCGGACTTCCTGCTCGACGGAGACGGCGTCGTGCGCTTCGCGTGGCACGGGCTCGCGGTCGACAGCGACGGCGGCCCGGTCGACGTCCTGCCGTCGTATCTGGCGAAGCTCGGCATCGAATGAGATGACGCGCGCGTCGTGGGCGATTCGCCCGAAGGGCGAGCGCGACGTCGACGGCGTGGTGGAGCTGCTCGCCGAGGTCGCGCGCGAAGGGCGCTACATCGCGACGCAATGGCCCTTCGACGTCGAGGCGCGCGCGCAGGCGATGCGCGACGCGATCCTCGAGCGCCGGGTCGTCGGCTGGATCGCGGTCGACGGGCGCCGCGTCGTCGGCAACCTCACGATCCACGACATCGCGAGCGCCGAGCCCGAGATCGGGATGATCGTGCGCGCCTCGCACCGCGGCCGCGGGATCGGCGCCGCGCTGCTCGCCGCGGCACAGAGCTGGGCGCGCGCGAACGGGAAGCCGGCACTGACGCTCCGCGTCTTCCCCGACAACGAGAACGCGCTCGCGCTCTACCGCGCGCACGGCTTCGTCGACGTGGAGCTGCAGCGCCGCGTCGTCCCGCGCCGTGACGGCGCGGCTCGCGACGCGCTGCTGATGCGTTGCGAGCTCGCCGAGAAGGGCTCTTCGTGAACCGGCTCTCGGGCGCACGGTGATGCGCGCCGAGACCGCGTCGCGCGCGCCGCACGCGCGCAAGCACGGGACGACGTTCGCCGAGTCGTGGACGAGCGCCGACGGCGCGACGATCGTCGCCGTCGGCGCGGTGCCGGCGGGCGCGGATCCGGTCGTGGTGAGCGATCTGCTGCGCACCGGCGCGCGCGCGGTCGTGACGTCGCGCAAAGCGCTCGCGACGGCGCTCGGCGCGCTGGACCGCATCGTGCAGCGGCACGCACGCGAGCACCGCGACGACGAGCTCGCCGCGGCCGTGATGCTGCTGGCGTTCGGCGGCGAAAGCGCGGAGGCCGACGTCGCGGGCGCGGGACAGCTGCACGCCGCGCTGATCGACGGCACCGGGACGCAGCAGCCGCTGCACGGACGCGCGGGCGCGCTCGGCACCGGGGTCGAGCCGGCCGGCGTCGTGCAGCAGCTTCGCCTGCGCCGCGACGATTTGGTCGTGATCGCGACGATGCCGGTCGAGCCCGCCTGGTGGTCGTCGGGCGACCGCACCGCCGCCGCGCTGCTGCACCGCACCACCGAGCACGACGCCTCCGCCGCCGTCGTGACGTTCGCGTAGCGAGGCACCCGACGTGCGTGCGCGGCTCAGCGGGCCGATCTGCGGCGTGCCGGCGCTCGCCGCGACGGTGATGGTGCTCGCCGCGCCGCTGAGCGCCGGTGCGCAAACGCCTCCGCCGGCGACCGCTCGCGCCGCGGCCGTTCCGAGCGCCGCGACGCGAGCGTTTCTCGCGTGCGAAGGCTATCCGAATCCGATGCCGTCCGAACGCATCCCGAGCTGTCTGGAACGGATCGGGATCGCGCCGGGCTCCGCCGCCGCGGCGGGGGTGAGCCGGTGCTTCTTCGGCGGCGCGCCGGCCCCGATCCGCGGGTTCAACGTGTTCGCATGCCTGAACGCGGCGTTGGCGTCCTCGCCGTCGGCGCCGCCGAACCGCGGCCCGGCTCCGACGCCGACACCGGTTCCGACCGCGACGCCGACGCCGGCCCCGACCGCTACGCCGAGCCCCGCCCCGACCGCGACGCCGTCACCGGCTCCG
Source organism: Candidatus Elarobacter sp. (assembly GCA_035488195.1). Lineage (GTDB taxonomy): Bacteria > Vulcanimicrobiota > Vulcanimicrobiia > Vulcanimicrobiales > Vulcanimicrobiaceae > Vulcanimicrobium. The sequence goes on from DATHLL010000115.1 coordinate 8,629, forward strand.
ACCCGAGCGCCGGCGCGCCCACCCGGCGAGACGCCGGCGCCGACCGCGACGCCGACCGCCGCACCCACGGCCACGCCGACGCCGGCACCGACCGCAACCCCGACGCCGGTCCCGACCGCGACGCCGCTCCCCAACGCGGCGCCCACGCCGCCACCGTGCAGCAACGAACCGTGCCTGCCGGGAACGACGGTACTCGCGCTGCTGGTCGCGGCCGGCGTCGGGCTCATCGCGCTCGTCGTCGTGTTCGTTCGGCGCCGCACGTCATCGAGAAAGGACGAGATGCAGCACCAGCTCGAGATCGCAACTCCGAAGGACGCGAGCATCGCGGTCGCCGGGAGACCCGTCACCTTCACCGCGCGGACGACGCCGCCACAGCTGGCCTCGCGCGTGCGCTGGTCCGTCTCGACGCAAGCCGGCGAACCGGGCGCGAGCGGCGCCGGCGCGTCGTTCGCGTACACGTTCCGCGCGACCGGCGTCGAGCAGGTCGTCGCGCACCTCGACGACGACGGGCTCACCTGCGACGTGATCGTCTACGTCTTCAAGACACAGACCGGCGGATCGACGCTCGCCGATCTGCTGCACGCCGAGCCGCCGCCGGTCGCGCGCGACGCCGCGTCGCTGCGCCGCTGGGGGACGAGCGCGGTCGCGCCGAGGGCCGCGTCGTGAACGAGTTCGGCGAAAATCTCGGACGGTCGATCGTCACGACCACGTGCGACGCCGGAAAGCACGCGCTCGAGCGCTTTGCGAGCGACGCCGTCCTCGCGCTCGGCGAAGCGGCGCTGGCGCTGGTGCAGCAGCAGGTCGCGACGGGCGCGAACGCGCTCGCCGGGTCGCTGGTGAAGACCTGCGGCGAGGATCTCATCGGCCGGGTCGTGAGCGACTGCGACGACGACGGGCTCGACGTCGGCGACGTGCACGTCGCGACCAACCTCGCGAAGTTCGCCTCCGGCGATCCGAGCGTCACCTCGCCGATCGGCGAGATCTCCGCCGAGCACTGCTTCAGCTTCGCGCTCGCGGCGACCGACGGGCTCGAAGCGACCGGGACGCTGACGCTGCACGGCGCGTGCGCGCTCGACGACGTCACGCACCGTCTGAAGCCGAGCGCGTGGGCGAAGATCGAGCTCGCGCTGGCGTGGTCCTCGAAGCCGAAGGAGACCGGCGCGGCCGCGCCGTGACTCAGCCCCGCGGGCCGAAGCCGCGGTACGGTCCGACGTTCAGCACCTCGATGTCGAGCATGCCGCGCTGCGCGAGCGGGAGCGTCGCGAGGGCCGCGTCGGCCGCCTCCCGCGACTCGGCCTCGATCAGCACGACCGCGCCGGCCGGGCTCTGGTGCCCCCACGCCTGCCGGAAGACGCCCTGCGCGTAGAGCTCGCGGGCACGCTCGGCCTCGGCCTCGAGCAGCTCCGGGGTGAAGTCGGACTCGGCGAAGCGCCCGTACGCGCGCCGGCAAACCGCGATGAACTGAGCCATGTCGCGTCCAACGTTCTCCGGATCATGAACGCGTATCCGCTTCCGACGATCAACTGTCTGGCATTCGTGGCGTACAGCGGCGCGCGCATCGCGCTGAACGGCTTCTACGTCACCGGCCAGCCGTCGGAGGCGGCCTACCCCGGGATCGTGAGCGCCGGCGTGAAGTCGGTCGTGTGCGTCCGGCAGCCCGGCGAGGTCTCCTCGCCGCCGCCGGTCCCGCCGCCGCCGGCCTTCCACCCGCACGAGGAGTCGGCCGCGTTCGCCAAGCTCGGGATCACCTGGACCAACGTCCCGATCACCCGGCAGATGACGCAGGCGCAGTTCGACGCCGCCGCGACGCAAGCGGCGTTCGCGCTCCTGCGGAACGCGAGCCTGGGCCCGGCGATGGTCCACTGCTCGACCGG
>DATHLL010000116.1:0-2873 GCA_035488195.1 Candidatus Elarobacter sp.
GCGCGGACTTCCCACATCTCGCTCTGCTGCGCGGGATCGGTCAGCTTCACGACCGCGTTCGGGAACCCGAGCGAGGCCATCGTCTCGTCGAGCTCGTCGAGCTTGCGCGCGAGCGGCTCGGGCTCGTCACCGGTGAACTCGACGAGCAGCAGCGAGCCGGGCTCGCCGCGCACGTACTTCGCCATGATCGGCGCGAACGCCGCGATCTCGCGCGAGAGCTCGATCATCGTGCGGTCGACCAGCTCGACCGCGACCGGATCGAGCGCGACGAGCGCTTCGGTCGAGCGCATCGCGTCGCCGAAGCTTGGGAAGTGGCAGACGCCGAGCGCCTTCGCGCGCGGGAGCGGCTGAAGCTCGAGCTCGACGCTCTCGAAGAACGCAAGCGTCCCTTCCGAGCCGACGAGCAGCTTCGCCATGTTGAACGGTTCGCCGGGCCGCACGGTGTGGATCGCGTAGCCGCCGACGTTGCGCTGCACCTTCGGGATCCGCGCCTCGATCTCGCCCGCCTCGCGCGCCGCGATCGCGCGGACGCGCGCGACCAGCTCGCGGTAGCGCGCGCTCGCCGTGCCGTTCAGCGAGCCGTCGACCGGGCCGAACCGCGCGCGCGTCCCGTCGGCGAGGACCGCGTCGATCGCGGCGACGTTGTCGGCCATGATCCCGTAGCGGATCGAGCGCGCGCCGGAACTGTTGTTCGCGGTCATCCCGCCGATCGTCGCGCGGCTCGCGGTCGACGGATCGACGGGGAAGAACAGCCCGTGCCGCTTCAGCTCGCGGTTGAGCGCGTCGAGGACGAGCCCCGGCTGCACCAGCGCCCGCCGCTTCGTGGTGTCGAGCGAGACCAGCTCGCGCATGTGCCGGCTGACGTCGACGATCAAACCGCTGTTCACGGTCTGCCCGCACTGCGAGGTGCCGCCGCCGCGCGCGGTGACCGGGACGCCGGCCTCGCGCGCGATCGCGAGCGCGGCCTCGACGTCGGCGGCGTCGCGCGGGATGACGACGCCGAGCGGGACGATCTGGTAGATCGACGCGTCGGTCGCGTACAGCCCGCGGGTGAGCCGGTCGAACGCGACCTCGCCGCGAGTCTCGGCGCGCAGCTTCGCCTCGATCCTTCGCGCGAGCACCGGTTCGCGCGCCGCGGCGGCGGGCTGCGGCGCCGCGGTCGCGCTCACTCGGGAAACCGGATCGTTCTCAGACCGCGACGAGCCGCTTCTCGGCCCCCGCCGGTGCGCCCATGAACTCGAGCGCCGCGCCGACGCCGTCGCCGTGCGGGATGTTCACCAGCCCGAGCCCCATCTGCACGCCGCACAGCGTCCCGGCGAGCATGAGATCGTTGAGCGAGCCCAGGTGCCCGATGCGGAACACCTTGCCGGCGAGCTTGCCGAGCCCGGTGCCGAGGGACATGTCGTAGCGGTCGAGGATCGCCTTGCGCAGCTCGTCGGCGCTGTAGCCCTCGGGGACGAAGATCGCCGTGACGGTGTCCGAGTACTCGCGCGGATCGACCGCGACCAGCTCGAGTCCCCAGCCGCGCACCGCGCGCCGCGTCGCTTCGCCGTGCCGCGCGTGGCGCGCGAAGACCGTCGGCAGTCCCTCTTCTTGCAGCATCGTGAGCGCTTCGCGCAGGCCGTAGAGCAAGTTCGTCGCCGGCGTGTACGGGAACCAGCCGTTGTCGTTGCTCGGCAGCATGTCGTCCCACGACCAGTAGGACTTCGGCAGCCGCGAGGTCTTCGACGCCGCGAGCGCTTTCTCGGAGATCGCGTTGAACGAGAGCCCCGGCGGGATCATCAGCCCCTTCTGCGAGCCGCCGACCGTGACGTCGACCTTCCACTCGTCGTGGCGGTAGTCGAGCGAGGCGAGCGACGAGACGGTGTCGACCATGAACAGCGCCGGATGGTTCGCGCGGTCGATCGCCGCGCGAACGTCGGCGACGCGGCTCGTCACGCCGGTCGACGTCTCGTTGTGCACGATCGCGACGGCTTTGATCGCGTGCGCGCGATCCGCGTCGAGCCGCTGCGCGATCGCATCGGGATCCGCGCCGTGACGCCAGTCGCCCGGGATGATCTCGACGTCGAGTCCGAGCCGTTGCGCCAGCTTGCTCCACAGCGCCGCGAACTGACCCGTCTCCGCCATCAGCACGCGGTCGCCCGGCGACAGCGTGTTCACGAGCGCCGCCTCCCACGCGCCGGTCCCCGACGACGGATAGATGACGACGGGCTGCGTCGTTCCGAACACCGGGCGGATCAGGTCTTGGATCTCGAGCGTCAGCTTCCCGAAGCCGGGACCGCGATGGTCGACGGTCGCGCGATCGATCGCGCGCAGGACGCGCTCCGGTACGTTGGTCGGGCCGGGAATCTGCAGAAAGTGGACGCCGCTGCGGTAGTCGGACATGGCCTCACCGTGTTTTCGTGCGCGCGGGTGAACTCATGCCGGCCGCGTTGCCCGCTCGCCGTCGGCCGGTGCGACCGAGCGCGCGTTGACGATCAGCGCGGTCACGATGAGCGCCATCCCCGCCAGCTCGCTCGCGCTCGGAATCTCGCGCAGCTGGAGCGCGGCCGACAGCACGCCCACGACGGGCGTCGCCAGCGAGGCGATCCCTGCGACGCCGGCGGGCAGCCGCGAGAGGATGAACATCCACAAGAACCAGCCGAGCGCACCGCCGCCGATCGAGATGAACGCCATCGCCGCGATGAACGACGCGTTCCAGTGGATGTTCATCGGCAGCGCGAACATCAGCACGACCAGCGGGAGCGTGCCCCACAACAGCTGCCAGCAGGTCAGCGACAGGAGCTCGGTGCGGTAGCGCGCGCGGACGCGCGTGGCCCACACCGCGGACGCGGCCCACGAGATGCCGGCGACCACCGCGAACGCGTCGGCGG
>DATHLL010000117.1:0-2981 GCA_035488195.1 Candidatus Elarobacter sp.
CTCCGCGAACCCGTCGAGCGGCAAGACGCTCGCGACGAACTGATCGGGGCGCACGACGACCAGACATCCGTTCGCGCGATCGATGCCGCGAAGGTCGAAGACGTCCTCGCCGCTCTTGAGGTCGGGGCAGAACACCTTCTCGTAATCGCGCAACCCGTAGCGGCCTTTGCGCGGCAGCAGCAAGGGGTGCAGCCGTCCGACCGTGATCTCGCGGTGACCCTGCTGCAGGACCGCTCGCACGTCGATGACCGCGTCGACGTCGGCGTCCGGCGGCGTGTACTTGCGAAGCGGTGAGTCCGGCGAGCCGGCGAGGAGCGCGCACAGTTCGCTCAACCGCGAGCCGGGCGACATCGGATCGTCCGACGCTGCGAAGGCGAAGAGCCGCCAGCGGCCGTCGGCTTTGATCGTGTGCCCGAGCTGGACGCGCTTCGCGTCGGCCAGACGAACGACCGGCGCCGAATGGAAGCGCATCCCGACCGGAAAGCCTTCGGCGAGGTGTTGATGCGCCGGTTCCGCCGTGATGAGCGACGGTCCGTAACGGACCGTGGTGCCGGCGGTGAAGCGGAGCTGCTTGACGAAGCTGGTGCGGAACTCGGCGGGATCGACGCCGCCCGCGTCGGGATTCGCCGGATCCTTCGGCCGAGCGCTGAACATCTTCGCCCACTCGCGGTCGAAATCGATCAGCTCCTTCGCCAGCGCACGCCGCTCCGCGGAATAGGTGTGGAGGATGCGCGGCGGCGATGTTCCGCGCAATACGGCCGCGAGCTTCCAGCCGAGGTTGAAGGCGTCCGCGATCGAGACGTTCATGCCCTGACCCGCCTTCGGGCTGTGCGTGTGGCATGCGTCGCCGGCGATGAACACGAGCGGCCGCCGGCGTTCGACCTCGTCTTCCGGGACGTCGTCGAACTTGCCGGTGAGCCGCTGACCGATCTCGTAGACCGACCACCAGGCGACTTCTTTGACCTCGAGCGTGTACGGCCGGAGAATGCGCTGTGCGGCGGCGACGAGCTGCTCGATCGTGATGTTGCGGCTCGTGACGCGTTCGTCCGGATTGAGCTTGTCGAGCTCGACGTAGAACCGCGCGAGGTAACCGCCTTCGCGCGGGATGATGAGGACGTTGCCCTCCGTCGCGGACTGGATCGCCGCTTTGAGCCGAATGTCCGGGAAGTCCGTCACCGCCAGGACGTCCATCACGCCCCAGGCCTGATTCGCCGCATCGCCTTCGAGCGCTCGCCCGATCGCGCGCCGTACCGCGCTGCGCGCGCCGTCGCAGCCGACCACGTAGCGCGCTCGGACCGTTTCCGTCTGCCCGCGGTGCTCGTCGCCGATCCGCTCCAGCGTGACGGTGACGGGATAGGCGGCGTTCGGCGTGGCGTCGTCGTACGCCGCGGACCGGTCGGTCTCGAGGCTCACGAACCGTCGCGAATAGAACGGCTCCAGGCGCGCCGGCGAGCCGCGCATGACGTCGAGCAGAAAGTCGTGCACGCGCGCTTGGTTCAGGATGACGTGCGGAAATTCCGAGAGCCCGTCCTCGACGTCCTGAATGCGGCCGCTCCGCACGATGTGCTCGCGGCGCGTCTCGTCGGGCTTCCAGAACGACGTCTCGTTGACCCAATACGCTTCTTTGAGGACGCGCTCGCTGAAGCCGAACGCCTCCCACGTCTCCATCGTGCGGACTGCGATGCCGTCCGCCTGTCCCAGCCGCAGCGGGCCGGGTTTTTGTTCGACGATCGCGACCGTGATGTCGGGGAACGCGGAGAGCTGCGCGGCGAGTGTCAGCCCCGCCGGGCCGCAGCCGGCGATCAGGACGTCGACTTCGCGGGGGAGCGCATCTGCGCGCGCGGCGCCCCCGTCGAGCGGCTCGGAGAGGGACGGATCGCCGGGACGGAACCCGTTGAGGTGAAACTGCACGGGGTTCGCGACGGCTACGCGGTGGTCGCGGGTGCGGTCGAGTCGAGCGCTATGCGGGTCGCGCCGGCGGCGGCCGCGGCGTCGGCCAGCTCGGTGCTCGCGGTGAAGAGGACGCACTGCGCGTCGCGGGCGCCGCGGATCAGGACGGGCAGGCAGCGCGCGATGCGGGCGGCGTCCCAGAAGGCGAAGGGGTCGTCGAGGAGGAGCGGCGGCGTCTCGAGGCCCTCCGCGAACATGCGGGCCGTCGCGAAGCGGACGACCAGCGCGATCTGGTCGTGCGTCCCGGCGGAGAGCCGGTCGAGGTCCTCGATCGCGCCGGTCTCCGGGATGCGGACGCGGATCGCGAGCGTCGATGCGTCGAGGCGCAGCTCGCCGTAGCGGCCGCCCGTGATCTCGCCGAGGATGCCGGCGCCGTACTCCTCGAGGCGGCGGGCGAAGGCGCGGTGGGCCTCGTCCTTGTGCGTCTCGATCGTCGTGCGCGCGAGCTTCACCGCGCGGTCGAACGCTTCGAGCCGCGCGACGTTGGCGCGCGTCGCCGCGAGCGCTTCGTCGAGCGCCGCCACGTCGGCGACGTTCTCTTCGGCGGCGCGCAGCTCGCCTTCGAGGTTCGCGACGAGCCGTTCCGCGTCGCGCGCGCGTCCGTCGAGCTCGATCCGTTTCGCGTCGAGCGTGCGCAACACGTGCGGGTCGTCGGCCGCGGCCGGTTCGGTCCCGCTTGCCAACAGCGCTTCGTATTCGGTCTGCAGCGCGAACTCGTCGTCGCCGTGCAGGATCGTCGTGCGCTGCATCGCGAGCATCGCGAGGCGCGCGTCGAGCCCGTCGCGTTCGCGCCGCCGCGCGGCCCGCGCTCGCGCGGCGGCTCGCTTCGTCTCGCGATCGCCCGCGGTCGCGCCCGAACCGGGCACGAGTGCGTTGCCCATGTCGCCGGGAACGTCCGGAACCAGCGCATCGGCGAGCGCGTCGAAACGCGCGGCCTCCGCCGTCGCGGCATCGCGTGCGACGCGCGAACGCGCGGCGGCCTTCTCGGCCGCGTGCTCGCAGGCTTGCAGCATGACGAAGCGCTGACGCCG
>DATHLL010000118.1:0-3528 GCA_035488195.1 Candidatus Elarobacter sp.
AACCCGAACACGAGCCCGACGAACGCCTGCGAGACGATCGCGACGACCAGCGCGCCGAGCCCGCCGACCGGCGCCATCGGCGGGACGATCCGCACGATCAGGATCGCGAGCAGCAGCCCGAGCCCGAACCGCACGAGTTGCGGGACCTGGGTCTGCGAGAACACCGGCACGAGCGCCAGCATCGTGCTCACGCGCACCAGCACGAGCAGCAGCGTCTCGAACTGCCCCGTCCCCATCCCGAAGACGTTGAACGTCCCGGTCATCGCGAGCGCGGTCTCACTGGATGAACTGAGGGATTCCCGCGAAGACGCGCGAGGTGAAGTCCGTCAGCAGCGCCAGCATGAACGGGCCGAAGAGCAGGATCGCGAGCGCGACCACGACGATCTTCGGGATGAACGCGAGCGTCGGCTCCTGGATCTGCGTGACCGCCTGGAAGACCGAGACGATCAGCCCGGTCGCGAGTCCGAGCAGCAGCGCCGGCGCGCAGACGAGCAGCGCGACGAAGATCGCCTCGCGCCCGAGCGAGAGCGCCGCGGCGTACGTCATCGCTGGAAGCTCGCGAAGAGCGCGGCGACGGTGAGGTTCCAGCCGTCGACCAGCAAGAAGATCAGGATCTTGAACGGCAGCGAGATGATCACCGGCGGGATCATCATCATCCCCATCGAGAGCAGCACCGAGGCGACGACCATGTCGATCACGATGAACGGGATGTAGATCGCGAAGCCGATCTGGAACGCGGTCTTCAGCTCGCTGATCACGAACGCCGGGATCAGCAGGTAGGTCGGGACGTCGGTCTGCTTCGCCGGCCGCGGCTCCTTGGTGAACGAGTAGAACAGCGCGATGTCCTTCTCGCGCGTCTGCTTGAACATGAACGCGCGCAGCGGGACGGCGGCGCGGTCGATCGCGACCTTCTGCGAGATCTTGTTGGCGAGGTACGGCTGCAGCGCGTTCTTGTTGACGTCGTCGATCACCGGCGACATGACGAAGAACGTCAGCAGCAGCGAGAGCCCGACCAGCACCTGGGTCGGCGGGACCTGCTGCGTCCCCAGCGCCGTGCGCACGAACGAGAGGACGACGACGATCCGGGTGAACGAGGTCAGCAGCACCAGCAGCGTCGGCGCGAGCGTGACGACGGTGAGCAGCAGCAGGATCTGCAGCGAGAGCGCGACGTCGGACGGCTTGGTCGCCGGGCTGACGCCGATGTTCACGCGCGGGACCGGGATCGTCGGGTTCGCCGGCACGTTCTGCGCCAGCGCGGGCACGGCGAAGAGCGCGACGGCGAAGACCGCGCCGAGCGCTGCGAGGATGAGGAGGAGACGTCGGTTCACGGCTGCTTTCGGAATCTCTGCAAGAGGCGGAGCACCGCGTCGCGCTGCTCGCCGAGCGCCTTCCGTTGCGTCTCGATGTAGGGGTCGACCACCTCGGCCGGGACGTCGGCGATGTGGGTGACCCCGGCGGATCCTCCGCCTACGAGGTAGTATCGGTCGCCGGCCTTGATGACGTGAACGGCGCTGTGCTGCGAGAGCGCCGCCGACTCGACCACCGTCACGAGCCGGCGCCCGGTCCCGGCGACGATCCGGCCCCGGTTCAGCGTGCGGACGGCGTACGTCAGCCCCACCAGCACCAGGGCGACGACCGCCAGGACCCAGAGGTAGTAGAGCGCGATCGTCAGGCGCTTACACCTTGTCGACCACGGGGTTCAGCTCGCTGATCTTCACGGCGAACTTGTCGTCGACGACGACGACCTCGCCGCGCGCGATCAGGATGTTGTTCACGTAGAGGTCGATCGGCTCGGTCGAGAGCTTGTCGAGCTCGAAGACGCTCCCGGTCGTCATCGAGACGACCTCGCGCAGCGAGAGCTCGGTCTGGCCGAGCACCGCGGAGATCTCGAGCGGGACGTCGTGGACCAGATCGAGGTTCGCGTGGCCCGGCGCGGCGGTCCGGACGGGCGTCGGCTGCATCGGCGCGAACGCGACCGACTGCGCCTCCTCGACGCGCCGCGATGCCTGCCCCGAGCTTGTCGAAGGGGCCGGGAACGGTTGCGGCGCGGCCCGCTCGGCGAACGCCGGAGCCGGCGCGGCCGCCGGCTGCGGCGCGAGCCGGTGCTGCGCCAGGACGTCGAAGTCGAGCGTGAGCGTGGTGGTGAAGCCGTCGCCGAGGTCGAGCGGCGCCGAGAACGTCGCGAACGGCGGCGCGGGGAACGCGCCGGCGTCCTGCGCGACCACCGACTCGATCCCGAGCGTGGAGTGGTTCGTGTCGGTCGCGAGCGCCTCGCCCATCGCGCTCGAGATCTGCGCGACGGTCTCGGCGACGATCGAGAGCTGCATCGCGTCGAGCTCGCCGCCGTCGCCCGGGGTCCCCAGCATCAGCTCGACGATGTGCGCGAGGTCGCGCTTGCGGTAGCGCGCGGCGAACGCGAGGTCGGCCGACGGGATGCGGGTGACGGTCGCGACGACGTCCGGCTCGATCCGGATCGAGGCCTCGCCGGCGGTCCGCTGCGAGCGGCCCGCCGCGACGGTGCGGCCCGCGAGCGTGCCGAGGACGCTCGCCGCCGAGGCGAACATCGCGTCGGCGACCGGTTGGAGCATGTCGGCCACGGTCTACTCCTCGCTCTCGACGATCGTGTTGACGCGCACCGCCAGCTTGTCGCGGTTCACGCCGGGGAACACCTTGAACTTCTCGCGCTCGTTCACCGTCGCGGCCAGCGGCTCGTCGACCGGCTTGTCGAACAGCAGCAGGTCGCCGGGCTGGAGCGCGATCAGGTCCCGCAGCGAGACGACGGTCCGGCCGAGCTCGACCTTCACGTCGACGGGCGCGCGCTCGACGTTTCGCGCGAGCTGCGCGATGTCTTCTTCGGTCATCCCGCGGCCGGCGACGACGCTGGGCGACCACTGGAAGTCGCTGAGCTGCGGCCCGATCTGCTGGAGGACCAGGTACGGCAGGCAGAAGTTCATCACGCCGGACATGTCGCCGACCTTCAGCTCGCACGAGACGAAGGCGACGATCTGGTCGAGCGGGATGATCCGCGGGATGAACTGCGGGTTCGAGTCGAGCGCCTCGATCTTCAGCGAGAGCGTCAGCAGGTAGTTCCACGACTCGCGGTAGCTGTTGAGCATCCGCGCCATGAAACGCTGCATGAGCGTGCGCTCGATGTCGGTGAGATCGCGAAGCTTGTTCGGAAACCAGCCCGGACCGCCCAGGAGCCGGTCGATGATCGAAAAGACCAGATTCAGGTCGACCTGAACGATGCCGCTTCCGGGCAGCGGATCCATCGAAAAGATTGCCAGGATGGACGGCATGCCGATCGACGCGATGAAGTCGCCGTAGCTGATTTGCTCGATGGAAACGATCGTCGCTTCAACGCGTGTGCGGAGGTAGACGGACAGCGAGTTGTTCAGCAGGCGGGTGAAGTTGTCGTGCAGCGTGCGCAGCGTCTGCAGCTGGTTCGACTGGAATTTCTCCAGCCTCTTGTTGAAGCGGAAGTGGAAGGCCTGGACCTTCTTCCCCTCGAGCGACGAGGGGCTCTCA
>DATHLL010000119.1:0-2400 GCA_035488195.1 Candidatus Elarobacter sp.
TACGGCACGCATTTCGACGACGTCGACACCGTCACGTACGCGGGGACGACGGCGACCTCGGATCTCAACGTCGCCTGGCCGCGGATGTCGCTCGCCGCGAACACGCTGTACGCGTTTTACACGGAGCCGCAGGCCGAAGCCGGCGTCCCCTCGCCCGCGATCGCGGTGCATTCGAGCGCGAGCGGAACCGTCGGGATGTTCGGCTCGGCGACGTTCACCGCGACCGAAGCCGACGCGAACGGGTTCCCGTACCTCGATCCGGCCTTCGCGTACGCCCTCGACACCGCGGCGCTGGGGGCGATCTCCGCCTCGACGGGCGCGTTCACCGCGGGTGCCGTCGACGCGAACGGGCACGTCGTCGCGACCGACACGACCGCCGGCCGCGGGAACCCGCACGGAAGCGCCGCGGTGAGCGTCGGCTCGCAGCGGCCCGGCTACGCCGGCGACGCGTTCAGGTTCACCGGCACGCTCAGCTCGACGACGCAGCAGACGAACGGGAACATCACGACCCAGCCGCAGACCGACACCGCGTCGGTCAGCCTGAACGCGACGGTCGACCCGAGCGCGTTCACCGCGACGACCGGCGGCGGGCAGAACCTGGTTCACTCGGTCGAGATCGACACGTACCCGGTGCGGACGATCACGACGAACACCGACAGCCGGTACGCCTACGCGGCGAGCGGCGCGAGCGCGACGCTTTCGATCGTCTCGAGCGACGCCAAGGACTCGAACGGCGCCGAGTACGCGAACGCGTACGGCAGCGGGAACGGTCTGCTCGACGTCCTCCCCGAGAGCGCGGGCCCGTTCGGCCCGAACGGCGCGGCGCTGACGTACACCGAGACGGATCTCGGCGGCTTCTCGCGCACGCGCACGACCGGGGCGGCCGGCTCGTACAGCGAGACGGGTCACGACCCGCTCGGAGAGGTCCAGACGATCGCGCAGAACGCCGACTTCAGCGGGACCTACGACGCGACGCAGTACACCGGCATCAAGTTCGTCGTGGGCGCGCCGTCGGGATCTCCGGCGAAGATTCCGATGCAGCTCTACCGCAACGGCGCGCTGTCGCAGACGCTCAGCATCGCCTCCTGGATCCCGGCCGGGATGGCGCAGCCGTCCGTCGAGACGGACGTCGACAACGCGGGCGTGGCGTTCCCCGCCGCGTGCGGCGTTCCGTCGAAGTACGGCACGAGCGGCAACCAGATCGTACAAGCGATCAACCGCGTCGACGCGCCGCTCGGCGAATCGGAGACGCAGACGACGACGACCTACGTCGCTCCCGGCGTCGGCCCGGTCTGCGTCCAGATGAACGACGCGGTCCAGATCTTCTACGACTACACCGGACAGAACGGCAATTTCAGTCTGTTCTTCAGCAACAACGCGCATCCGATCGAGCTGACGAGCGTGAGCGAGACGCTGACGCTGCAGTCGGCCGCGACGCAGGGCGGGACGACGACCCAGTCGGTTCGCCGCGCCGCTTCGTTCGCACCGGCGGCGTTCGCGCCGATCGTTCTGGCCCGCGCGCGATTCGATCACGTCGTCCGCGAGCGGCTGGGCGGGATGCGAACCGCGACGTACCGGCGCGATTTCCTGAGCAACGGGGTGCATACGCGATGATCCGGACCGCGAAGATTCTGGCCGCCGTCGGCGCGGCGGCGATCCTGGCGAGCTGCGGCGGCGGGGGCGGCAAGTCCGCGGTCCCGCAGGTGCAGGCGCCCGCCGGCGGCGGGGCGCAGAGCCCGACCGCCTCGACGACCTTCAAGTACCTGCAGAACGTCCTCAAGCGCTCGACGGTGAGCGGACCGGCGCAGATCGGCACGATGAAGGTCGACGTGCAGATGCAGCTCCCGCACGCCGCGGCGCTGCAGCAGTACGCCGCATCGGTCGGCGATCCGCACAGCGCGCTCTACCGCCATTTCCTCACGCCCGACGAGATCGGCCAGCGCTTCGGCGCGAGCGACGCCGACTGGAACGCCGCGATCGCGTACTTCAAGGCCGAAGGCATGCAGGTCGTCGGCTGGAAGCAGAAGTCGGTGCTGCGCGTCGTCGGCTCGCAGCAGCAGATGGAGCACGCGTTCGGGACGACGTTCTCGGCGTACAAAGGGCCCGGGAACGTCGATCTCTACGGTCCCGCGACGACGCCGCATCTCTCGAAGCCGCTGGCCGTTCACTCCGTCTCCCACCTCGTCTACTCGCCGTCGTGGACGAAGCGCAACTCGATCGCGATCCCGCCGCACGGCGCATCGCCGGCGTTCGACTTCGGCTTGGCGCCCCAGATGATCGCGGCCGCGTTCGACTTCACGGGCGCGTACGCCGCCGGGTACACCGGGCAGCAGATCACCATCGGGGTCATCGGCACCGGCCCGATCTCCGCGGCGGACTATCCGGCGCTCGAGCAAGTCT
>DATHLL010000120.1:0-5962 GCA_035488195.1 Candidatus Elarobacter sp.
CGGAAGCGCGCGTACGCGACGGTCGAGGAGCTGCTCGCGCGCGACGCGCCGTTCGTCTACCTCTGGTGGCCGCGGCAGATCGAAGCGGTCAACACCGATCTGAAGAACTTCCGCCCGAACGGAATCGTCGAGAACTGGAACGCCTGGGAGTGGTCGCTCTGATGGCTGCCGTCAGGCTTCGCATCGCGCTGACCGCCGTGGTCGTGTGCCTCTTAACAGCACGCGGTGATCGTCCCGGAGTGCGGCCACAACGACCGTTGCATTTTCACGGCGGCGAGCGTGCTCCCGGTCTTATTGCGGTAGCAAGGGACATCGTGTGCGTGTTTGCATGATGGCTACAGGAGACCGACCCCGAACACCTAAGAGTCGGCCGGTCTGATCGCTACATGGGTGACGGAATTCCAGGCAGCGTCGGTGGGCAGTCGCCAAGCACCTTGGTCCCGCCCGCTTCTTTGATGAGAATAGCCCAGAAGACGCATAATCCGCGAATGTTAGCGGGCGTGAGCTTCATCGCATCGCTGCTCGGCGGCCTTGTGATACCAACGACAAAAACATCGGAGCCCGCCAGATTCGGCATCCTCTTTTCATCGCGGAGCCGCCGGATGACGTCGGACGCGTTCTTGGCCGGATCGTGCGCGAAAGAATACGCGCCCCTCGGGAACCCTTTGCTGATGAGGACCACGACGGATTTCGCAGGTTCCGTGGTACGATGCAGCGACTCACCAGCAGCGAACAAGGTGCCGAGGATATCAGTCTGCCCGTGCGGCGGAGCGTCGAGGACATGGGCGATCACCTGCGACCCATCCTTCAAGAGCTTTTGCCGCTGCCCGACGATCCAATACGAATTCGTGTTTCGCGGTGGCGGGGTCGCGATCGCGCCCATATACGCCGAGGATGTCTGGATCCCGGCATTCGTGATCGGAAAAATATCGACGCGGCTGTTGACGTCGATGCAGTCGAGTACGGCCAGAGCCATGTCGCGGTATGCGTCGCGCATTCCGTCCGGAACAGCGTCGCCCGACGCGAGTACGATGATCACGTGCGAGCCCGCTGCGAATCGCGATCGGACCGCGGGACCGAGATGAGTGCAGGACGGGGGCTCGTTCGGAGGCGTCGCCACGATCGGTTGGGGAACCGCTAGTAGGCCGATTACGAGCAAGGAAAAAGCGGCAAAACGCATGACCGCTTGCTTCCCATTGTAGAGGCAGCTTTCTTCGGGTCTTTCGTCCTAGGCCTGTGGACAGTTTGCGGTTACTCCCTTACGATAAGTGGCCAAGCGAAGCGTCAGCCCTAGCGTAGGGGTAGCCATGCAGCAACGCGACAACTCTATCTATTACGATTCCGACGGTAACTCCGCCCGACGGCCTTCCGGTCCGGTTGCAAGAGCGAGCGTGGCCGATGACCGCGGTGTCAGCGAACAGCGTGTCACCGCGCTGGATCAACAGGTGGAGGAACTCGCGCAAGGGCTGGACGACGCCCAGCGGCGGCTGGAAGAGGCGCGGCACCGGCGTGACGGGCTCCAGTCTTCCCAAGTTAGCTGGCCGCTGTACGTCGTCGTGATCCTCGGGCTCGTCACGATCGTGCTCGAATACGTGCCCGCAAGCCTCTACACTCAAATCTTCGTCTCTGCCGATGACTCGGTGCGAACGCTCCTGACTTTGACGTTCACGGTCGTGGGCGCAATCCTCGCGATTGTGCTGGGCGAACTTCTACACCGAACGCGTCGCCCGACCGACCAGCAGGTGAGCGACAAGGTGTTCATTGTCCTGACGGTCCTGGCAGCGATGATCTACCTCTACCTCGGCTACCGGCTTCGCGTCGCGTTCACCGAAGTATCTGGAACGACGGCATTGAATCTGAGCGCTTCCGAAGAAGCGCTGGCTCTAACGTCTGTTGCGTTGATCGGGATACTGGTGACGGTCATCAGCGCGTACTATCGCGAAAGCTATGAAGCATTCGCAATGCGCCGCAAAGTTGGCTCGTTGCAGCAGGAAGTGAACCGTGCCCAGGCGCGCTACAAAGAAGTGAACGGCGATCTTACGCGTGCTCGGAAGGCAGTCGCGGGAAAAAACGGGGTTGCGACGGGAAGCAACTCGACGACAGCCGCGCCACCACCATAAACGTAAGGGGAAGCTGCCGGCCGTAGCTCTTCAGCGCTTGTGTGCGCGCAGGTAGTCCAGCGTCTGGCGGTCGATCGTGCGGTCCGCGCGCACGCGGTTCTCCAGGTTCTCCACGTGCATGAACGCGACGAGCGCGTCGCGCGCCGCGTCGTCGTACTCGCCGCGGCCCGCATCCGCAGAGAGCGCGCCGACGCGGATGAGCTCGCCGGCGATCTCGCGCCCCAGCACGTCGTCGATCTCGAGCACGTCCTCGGGCGCGGCGGGGAAGAAATACAGCTTGTGCAGCTCCAGCAATCGCGCGAGCTCGGCGATCGGCGCGGGGTGGTCGTCGACGCGCAGGTCGACGTAACGGTCGTTGAAGCCGCCGTAGCCGCCGCCCGGCTTGAGCACGATGAGCGCCGCGCTCTGCTGGCCGCGCTTGTCGCCGCCCTCGCGCTGTCCGGCCGCGAGCGCGCCGGCCAGCCGGTCCGCCAGCGAGCCGCGGCCGGCGCGGAACGTCACCGCCATCGCGTCGACCACCGCCGCGCCGGTGAGGCAGTTGCCTTGCGCCGCGAAGTGCTCGCCCGCGATCCCGCCCGCCCACGGGATGCAGCGGGCGCCGGTGAACGTCGCGCTGCGGCCGTGCGCGTCGACGATCCCGAACTGGCGGTCCTCGGCGTTCTCGTCGTGCGCGATCAGCGTCTGGACGATCTGCTCCGGCGGCTCGCCGCCGCGCAGCAGCTCCAGCGCGCGCGGGCCGAACGTGGTGTTCGCCCAGGCCTGCGTCGCGATCGCGCCGGCCCCGCTCTCCGCCCACGGCACGACGGCGCCGACCGACAGGAACTTCGACTGGACCGCGATGCCGATCTCCCGCTCCGCCGGGTCGGCCGCGACGATCGAGAAGGTCGAGAGCATATCGGCCGGTTCGTGCAGGACGACCGACCTCTTTTCGCCGAGGAGCGTCCATGGCGGCCGATACGTATCAGGTCTATGTCAGCTTCTCCGGCGAGAGCGGCTCGGAGATCCAGAACGTCGGCGTCCTCGCGCAGGACGGGACGTACCTCGGGCTCGTGCTCCCCTACTGGAGCGCGCTGCGCGAACTGCGGGGCCTCGCGCTCGACGCCCGGGGGCGGCTGTACGTCGCGAACTCCTACAAGAAGGGCTGCTCGGTCGAGGTCTACTCGGCGACGCCGAGCCCCGACGGCGCGCGCCGCGAGCACCTCGCGACGCTGATCACGCCGAGCACGTCGAAAGCGCTGCTGCACCCGTACGGGCTCGCGTTCGACGGCGACAATCTGTTCGTCTCGAGCCAGGACACGAACGTCGTCTCCGGCTACGCGGTCTCCGGGAAGAAGACGCCGAGCGCGGAGACGCTCGCAGTCGCGCCGTACCTCCGCAAACTGAACCCGAAAGGCGACTACTACGGCGGGACGTACGTCGCATCATCGCAGCCGGTCCAGGTCGGGAAGAAGACGCCGCCCGCGGTCGATCCGAAGGACGGCGGCCTCTCGATGACCGGCTTCGATCCCGCGACCGCCGCGACCGACGACAACCCGCCCGAAGCCGCCGACGAAGCGAAGCCCGCCGCGGCGCAGGCGCGGCATTCCGTGCGCGGGATCGCCGTCGCCGGAAAGCGTCTCTACGTCGCCGACCAGGCGAAGAACCGCGTCGGCATCTACGGTCACAAGAACGGGACGTTCCACGGCTGGATCGGCGAGGACGTGCTCGCCGAACCGGTCGGCCTCGCGGTCAGCCCGGCCGACGGCCGCATCTTCATCGGCAGCCCGAAGAACGAGTCGATCTATGCGTACGACCCGAAGACCGCCGCGGTCGAGCCGATCGTGAGCAGCGCCTCGGGGAAGCACGGCGGCGCGCTCAAAGACCTCTGCGGCCTCGCGTTCACGCCCGACGGCACGCTGCTGTTCGGCAGCCGCTCGAACCAGCAGCTCTACACGCTCGACGTGGCGTCCGGTGCGATCGCGGAGTTCGGCGCGAAGCTCGACGACGCGCCGGAATGTCTCTTGGTCGTGCCCATGTAACTGGTGCGGGCACCCGCGATCCGCTCTCTCCAGGAGGTCCGTATGCACGTTCGCCGGCTCGGCGCGTCCCTGGTCGCGATCTTCGTGCTCGCCGCGCTCGGTGGTCCCGCCCCGACGGCGGCGGCCGCGCCGCCCGAGATCGTCATCGGCTCGATCCTTCCGCTCACCGGCGGCTCCGCGCAGACCGGCGCGCTGCTGCGCGCGGGGCAGCAGCTCGCCGCCGATCTCGTCAACGGCCACGTCAGCTATCCGCTGCCGATGGTGGGGAAGAGCGGGCTCCCGCACCTCGGTCACGCGCGGATCCGGCTCGTGTTCGCCGACTCGCAGGGCAAGCCGGATCAGGCGCGCGCCGCGGCGGAGCAGCTCATCACGCAGGAGCACGCGGTCGCGCTGATCGGCACGTACGCGTCGTCGACGACCGCGACCGCCTCGCAGGTCGCCGAGCGCTACGGCGTCCCGTTCCTGAACCCCGACTCGTCGGCGCCGGGGCTCACCACGCGCGGGCTGAAGTGGTTCTTCCGCACGACGCCGCACGACGGCACGTTCGCGGAGAACTTCTTCCAGTTCTTCAACGACCTCAAGAAGCGGAACAAAGGCTTCAGCGTGAAGCGCGTCGCGATCGTCGGTGAGGACGGGCTCTTCGGCACCGGCGCGAGCGACGCGGAAGAGGCGCTGGTGAAGAAGTACGGCTACGACCTCGCGACGCGCATCTCGTACACCGCGACGACCTCCGAGGTGAACGCCGAGCTGCAGAAGCTCAAGACCGCCGCGCCCGACGTGATCATGCAGGCGTCGTACGTCCCCGACGCGCTGCTGTTCATGCGCGGCTACAAGCAGCAGGGGATCGACGTCAAAGGGATCCTCGCACAGGACGCGGGGTTCATCGATCCGACCTTCGTCAAGACGCTCGGCGCCGACGCCGAGGGCGTCTTCACGCGCGAGGTGTTCTCGCTCGAGATCAAGCACCGCAACCAGGCAGTGCCGCTGATCGACCAGCTCTTCCGCGAACGGTCCGGGAAGCCGCTCGACGGCAACTCGGCGCGCGACTTCATGGGCGTGCTCGTCCTCGCCGACGCACTCGACCGAGCCGGCTCGACGAAGGCCGACGCGCTGCGCGCCGCGCTGCAGGCGACGAACATCCCCGGCAAGCTGACGCTGATGCCGTGGAGCCGCATCCACTTCGACGCGACCGGTCAGAACGACGGCGGCTCCGGGATCATCGAGCAAGTGCAGAACGGCAAGTACGAGACCGTGTGGCCGTTCGACGTCGCGGTGAAGCCGCCGGTCTGGCCGATGCCGGCGTGGAAACGCTAGCGCAGCTCCTCGCCGGCGGCGTGCTCGCCGGGCTGGTGTTCGCGCTGGTCGCGGTCGGGCTCACGCTGATCTACGGTGTGATGGACGTGGTGAACTTCGCGCACGGCGAGTTCCTGATGCTCGCGATGTACGCGACGCTCGGGCTCGCGCTCGTCGGGATCGGCCCGCTGGTCGGGCTGCCGCTGGTCGCCGTGGCGATGTTCCTGTTCGGGATCGTCGTGTACCGCGTGTTCGTGCGGCGGCTGCTGGCCGGGCCGCCGGAGGCGACGGTGTTCGGCACCTTCGGCCTGCTGGTGCTGATGCAAGGGCTCGCGCAGGCGCTGTTCACGAGCGATTTCCAGTCGGCGCCGAACCCGCCGCTGCAAGGGACGCTGCGGTTCGGCGGGATCGCGCTCTCGCAGGCGACGCTGGCCGAAGGGCTCGGCGCGCTGGTGCTGACCGCGGCGCTGTTCGCGTTCGTCGAGTACACCGAGACCGGCCGCGCGATGCGCGCGGTCGCGGAGGACCGCG
>DATHLL010000121.1:0-9082 GCA_035488195.1 Candidatus Elarobacter sp.
AAGTTCGACGGCAACTTCCAAGAGAAGCACAAAGGCCTCATCCAAAAGATCCTGGACTTCTTGTTCTGATGCGATTGATGATTCGTCACCCTGAACGCCAGTGTCACCCTGAGCTTGTCGAAGGGGCCGCGACCAAACGCGCCATCGCAGCCGTGCTTTCTGCGATCGTGTTCATGTTCGCGTTGCCGGTGGGCGCGACGGCGCAGCCGGTGCGGCTGAAGGACGTCGCGCGCGTGCAGGGCGTGACCGCGAACCAGCTCGTCGGCTACGGGATCGTCACCGGCCTGGCGCAGTCCGGCGACTCGACCTCGGTGCTGTTCACCTCGAAGACGATCCAGAACGTCCTGCAGTCGTTCGGGCTCTCGACGACCTCGCAGGACGTGCGCACGCGCAACGTCGCGGCGGTCGTCGTCACCGCCTCGCTCCCCGCGTTCGCGCACTCGGGCGACACGGTCGACGTGACCGTCTCCTCGATGGGCGACGCGACGAGCTTGCAGGGCGGGACGCTGGTCCTCACCGAGCTGCGCGCGGCGAACAACCTCGTCTACGCGACGGCCCAAGGGCCGGTCTCGGTCGGCGGGTTCTACGCCGCCGACCAGAGCGGGTTGAACTCGGTCCAGAAGAACCACGTCACCGCGGGCCGGATCCCGCAGGGCGCCGTCCTCGCGCGCGACATGATCACGAACATCCAGCAGGACCAGGCCGGCTTCTCGTACGTGCTGACCGCGCCGGACTTCAAGACCGCCGCGCGCGTCGCGCAGAGCCTGAACGCCCGCTTCGGCGCCGGGA
Source organism: Candidatus Elarobacter sp. (assembly GCA_035488195.1). GTDB lineage: Bacteria > Vulcanimicrobiota > Vulcanimicrobiia > Vulcanimicrobiales > Vulcanimicrobiaceae > Vulcanimicrobium. Next base: position 790 of record DATHLL010000121.1, read on the forward strand.
CGGCCCGCGCGAACGACGCCGAGACGATCCGCGTCAACCTGCCGGCGCGCTACGCCGGGGATCCGGTGGACTTCCTCGCCGACGCCGGCGACATCAGCGTCAACGCCGACGCGCTGGCGAAGGTCGTCGTGAACGAGCGGACCGGGACGGTCGTCATGGGCGGCGACATCACGCTCGCGCCCTGCGCGATCGCGCACGGTAACCTCTCGATCACGATCGCGACGCAGAACACCGTCGTCGCGCCCGGCCCGTTCACCAACGCCCAGTCGCAGACGCAGACGAACACGCGGATCACCACCGCCGAGTCGGGCCGCCGGCTGGTCTACATCTCGGGCGCCGCGACGCTGGCGCAGGTCGTCCGCGCGCTGAACACGATCGGCGTCTCGCCGCGCGACCTCATCGCGATCATCCAGGCCCTGCGCGAGTCCGGCTCGCTCCAGGCCGACGTGGAGATCATTTAAGATGGTGGATCCGACTTCGTCGAACCCGTCGCGTTCGGCCCTGACGGGCCAGGCCGGCGGTTCTGCAAACCTCACCTCCGAACAGCAGGCGAAGCTCTCCAAGCTGCACCAGGCGGCGCAGCAGATGGAGTCGCTCTTCGTCGACATGCTCTTCAAGGAGATGCGGAAGGGCTCGCCGTCGACCTCGCTGACCGGCAAGGTCTCGAACGCGGAGCAGACGTTCTCGGAGATGCTCGACACGAAGCGCGCCGAGGAGCTCTCGAAATCCGGCTCGCTCGGGATCGGCAAGATCCTCGAGGACCAGCTCCGCAGCGCCGTGCTCGGCGACGCCGGCTCCGCGCCCCGCTCTGCCGAGGAGCCCAAACAGTGATCCCGCTCCCGGTCGATTCATTGGGCCTAAAGTCCCAACCTCGCCTCGACGATACGCTTTCTAGCAAGGAAGCGTGCGAAAGAGGCGTTACCCTTTATGATGATCTCAAGGGCGGAGATCGCGTCCGCGGTGTCGGCTTACAAGACGGTGAAACGGAAGTCGTCCGTCGTGGCTTCGCTCACGTTCGACGCGCTCGACTCGTTCGAGCGCTCGGAGACGGCGGCCGCGCTCGGCGAGCTCTTCCAGTCGAGCGGGGACCCGTTCTACCGGAACGACTTGGTGGAGCACCTGCGCCGTCAGATCGCGGAGGGGCGCTACTTCGTCCCGGCCGACGCGATCGTCGAGAAGCTGCTGGGACGCCTGATCGTGGAAGCCGCCGTAGCGGCCTGAACGCTCCCGTGAGCGCGGGGATGCGCTCATGAGCGAGTGGCAGAGGTTCGCGGATCTGCTCGCCGAGGAGAACCGGCTGCTGGGGGCGCTGAGCGAGGCCGCGCTGCGGCTCACCGACGCGCTCGTCGCGAACGATCCCGACGCGATCGACACCGCCGAGCGGCGCGTCGAGGCGCAGCGCGTGCTGCACGGCACCGCCTACGCGCAGCGCGTCGCGATGCAGCGGCGCGGCTTCGGCACGCTGACGCTCCAGCAGGTCTGCGCGTACGCGCCGCCGGCGCTGCGCCGCGCGATGTACGGCTGCGTCCACGAATTGGGGACGCGCGGGATCACCCTCAAGCTGACCGTCTCCAACAACAAGGCGCTGATCCTGGCCGGGATGGAGCGCCTCGCGCGCACCGTCGCGGTCCTCCAGCGCGCCGGCACCGAGCAGACCGGCACCTACCGGCGCCGCGGCGTCGTCCCTCCTCCCGACGGGAGCGTCATCGTGAGCCGCCGAGCATGAGCTTCTTCGGCCTGAACCTGATCGGAGGCGCGGTCGACGCCTTCCAGCAAGCCGCCAACACCACGTCCGACAACATCGCGAACGTGAACACGCCCGGCGCCTCGCGCCAAGTCGTGAACCTCACCGAGGCGCCGCCGATCGCCGGCTCGCCGGGGTACGCGACGTGGCAGGGCCCGGGGACGCAGGGCGACGGCGTGCTGGTGCAGTCGATCACGCGCATCCATCAAGACTCGTACGACGGCCTGTTCCGCGGCGCGTCCTCGGCGCAGAGCTACTTCGACGTGCAGCAGCAGCAGCTCTCGGCGATCCAGTCCTCGTTCGGCGAACCCTCGAACGGGATCAACTCCGCGTTCACGAGCCTGCAGACCGCGATCTCGCAGCTCGCCTCGAATCCGACCGGCACCTCGGAGCGGCAGGGCGTGATCACCTCGGCGCAGGCGTTCGTCACCGCGCTCAACCGCGTCGGGACCGCGGTGCAGACGCAGCAGGCGACGGTCATCCAGCAGGCCTCGAGCGTCGTCGCGCAGGCGAACGCGCTGATCGACAAGATCGCCGCGCTCAACGGGCAGATCCGCGCCTCCAAAGCGGTCGGCGACAACCCGAACACCTACCTCGACCAGCGCGACCAGGACGTCGACCAGCTCTCCAAGCTGCTCGCGACGCAGACCTCGGTGCAGGCGAACGGATCGGCGCTGGTCACCGTCGGCGGGCGCGCGCTGGTGAACGACACGCAGGCCTACCACCTGGCCAACCCGGTCGTCGGGACCGACGCCTCCGGCAACGCGACGCTGGTGATCGGGATGCAGGGCGATCCGAACCCCGCGAACCCCGCGCCGGTGCAGGTCGGCAGCGGCGAGCTCGGCGGCTACGTCGACGTCTACAACAAGAACCTCACGCCGTACGCGCGGAAGCTCGACGCGTTCGCGAACGCGGCCGCCGGCGAGATCGACCGCGTCACGACGGCGAGCTACGACGCGAGCGGAAACCCCGGGATCGCGCTGCTCCAGCCGAACGTCGGGACCCAGGCGATCGGCGCGACCAACATCGCCGTCGGGATCACCGATCCCTCGCAGATCCCCGCCGGGCTCGCCTCGACGGCGGCCGGCTCGCTGACCGTCGCGATCAACTCGGCGAACAACGTCGTCAACACCGCGACCGCGGTGCAGAACAACCCGACGCTGGCGCACCCCGGCGCGACGGCCGGCCCGACGACCGGGACGCTCACCGTCACGGTCGACGGCGTCGCGCAGAGCTTCGCGTACGACTTCAGCGCGGCGGGGAACTCTGCGACGGTCGACGGCTTCGTCACGAGCTTCAACAACGCGCAGCTCGGCGTCACGGCGAGCTTCGACAGCGTCGCGCAGAAGATCGTGTTCACGCGCGATCCGAACAACACCGGGCCGGCGCACCGCGCCGCGCAGGGCGCGAACGCGACGACCCCCGACTTCACGATCGCCGACTCGAACGCGCCTGCGGGCGGCTCGCAGGGGACGCCGAGCAGCTCGCTGCTCGAGATCCTCGGCGCGAGCGCGATCTCCGGCGTGCAGCAGAACGGGACCAACGCGTTCGGCGCCGGCGACAACGGCGCCGCGAACGCGCTGCTCAAGCTGTTCTCGAAGAGCGTCGGCGCGCCGGCGCTCCAGACGACCTCGCCGACCGCGATCGCGGCACCCGGCTCAGTCACCGTCGCGCCGCCGGCCGGGAACCCGGCCGCGTTCGCGCAGCTCGACGTCGGCGCGCAGCTCACGATCGGCGCCGGAACGCCGGCCCAGGAGAACGTCGTCGTCACCGCGGTCAACCGCACCACCGGGACGATCACCTTCACGGCGGCGAACGCGCACGCGGCGAACTTCGCGATCGCGACCACGCCGGCGACGACGCTCGGCGCGTACTACGGCGGCCTGGTCGGCCAGCTCGGGCTCGACGTGCAGACGGCGACGACCGGGAACACCGCGCAGACGACGCTCGCCGCGAACATCGACCAAGTCCGCCAGGGGATCGACGGGATCAACCTCGACGAAGAGACCCAGAACCTGATCAAGTACCAGAACTCATATCAGGCGGCCGCCCAGACGATGAAAGTGCTGGAGACCCTGCTCTCGACCGCGATCGGTCTGATCCCCGGAGGATAACGCATGCGCATCGCAACCTCGACCCTCTACGCGCAGCAGACGAAGGCGATCGACGATCAGACCGCGCTCTACGCGCAGCTCGGCCAGCAGCTCTCGAGCGGGAAGAAGCTCACCCAGCCGAGCGACGACCCCGCGCAGATCGCGCAGGACCTGAGCCTGCACGCGACGATCGACGCGACGACCCAGCAGTCGACGAACGTGCAGAACGCCGTCTCGGAGCTCACGACGACCGACAGCGCGCTGAGCAGCCTGACCTCGGTGCTCCAGAGCGCGCGCCAGCTCGCGATCCAGGGCTCGTCCGACACGCTGACCGCGCAGCAGCGCACCGCGCTCGGCAGCCAGGTCGACCAGCTCCTGCAGCAGGCGATCGCGGTCGGGAACACCGCGTACGGCGGCCGCTACGTCTTCGCGGGGAGCGCGAAGACGGTGAACCCGCCGGTGCAGCAGCAAGGGAACCCGGTCTCGGCGGTCCAGTTCGGGGGCAACGAGCAGTCTCAAGGACAGCTCGTCTACAACGGGCAGAGCTTCGCGCTCTCGACGACGTTCCAGGCGGCGTTCAACTACCAGTCGGCGGACGGCTCGCCCGACGTCTTCCAGACGCTGATCACGCTGCGCAACACGCTGGTGAACGGCACCGCGGTCGACCAGAGCGCGGCCGCGATCAACCAGGCCGGCGCGGTCGTCTACGGGCCGCAGGGCTCGCCGTCCTCACCGGCGCCGACGACGATCGGCACGCCGAACGCGTTCGCCGTCACGCCGGTCCCCGACAGCACCGGCAACTACTCGATCACGATCAACGGCAGCGTCAACGGCGTGCAGGGCGTCTCGACGATCACGATGCCGGCCGGGACCGCGATCGACGACGGCACGGCGACCAGCCTGGTCGGGCGGATCAACGCGGTCAGCGCGACGACCGGCGTCACCGCGTCGTTCAACGCCAAGACGCAGAAGGTCGTGCTGACCGGGAGCGGCTCGTTCTACGTCAGCGACGCCTCCTCGCCGGGCGCGACGAACACCGGCAACCTGACCAAAGTGCTGAACCTCTCGCCGCAGGCCGACTTCGTCCAGAACGTCTCGACGCAGCTCGGCGACATCGACAACGCGCTGAACGGCGTGCTGAACGCTCGCTCGGTCGTGGGCGCCCGGATCCAGGCGCTCGGAACGATCCAGAGTCAACTCCAGACCGACCTGACCGATAACAAGAACAGCGAGTCCGGGATCGAGGACGTCGACGTCGCTTCGGCGGTCACGCAGCTCTCGCAGACCCAGACGGCGCTTCAGGCCGCGTACTCGACGACGAACAAGCTCGAGTCCAAGACCCTCTTCGACTACCTTACCTGAGCTGAGGCCGTATTTTGAGCGTGATGACCGAGACCACCGTGGAAGCCGCCGACCGCGAGATCACCGTCGCCCTGCCGCGGTTCGGGACGTGCACCTACCGGGAGTCCGAAGTGCTGACGTTCCCGTGGGGCCTCCCAGGGTTCGCGACCCAGCGGCGCTTCATCGCGCTGAACCTCGGCGGTCAGGAGAAGTTCGTCTGGCTCCAGAGCCTCGACGACCTCTCGGTCGCGCTGCCGACCGCCGACCCGTGGCAGATCTTCGAGGACTACGCGCCGCATCTGCCGCCCTACGCGAGCAGCTCGCTCGACCTGAAGAACCCCGAGGACTTCGCGACGCTCTGTGTCGTCGTGGTGACGCCGGGGGCGGCCGAGATGACGATGAACCTGCTGGCGCCGATCGTGGTCAACCTGCGAACGAAGACCGGCCGGCAGATCACCCTCGAGACCGGCGGGTACTCGGTCCGTACACCGATCCCACGTAAAGCCCCGGCCCCAGCGGCGGGAGCGTAGGAAGCAAAGCGGGAAGGGCGCCCTCCGTCACAGCCACGGAGGGCGTCTTCTGTTAGTCCTCAGCCGCAAGCTCAACCAAGCGATCATGATCGGTGACGACGTCCGCATCGTCGTCGTCGCGGTCGATCGCGACACCGTCAAGCTGGGGATCGAAGCGCCGCGCACCATCCCGGTCCACCGCTCCGAGGTCTACGACGAGATCCAGCGGACGAACCGCGCCGCCGCCGGCGAGCCGCTGACGCCGAGCGCACCCGAGGGACCGAAGGTCGCGGACCTCGGCGGCAAGGGCCGCCGGCCCCCGCCGAAACCCTAAAGTCCGCCTGTTTCTCCGCCGAACGAGTGTATAGGACGGGTCAGGAAGCACCCGCCTTCACCACACGTGTGATCACGGAGGAAACACATGCCGGGCATTGGTGGGCTTTCCATCGCCAACAACCTGTTGGCGAACAGCGCAAGCCTCAATCTCAATCGGAACCAAGCAGCACTCAGCACGGCCGTCACGCGGCTGTCGAGCGGTCTGCGCATCAACACGGCCGCGGACGACCCGTCCGGTCTCGCGATCGCCGAGTCGCTCCAGGCTCAGGTCAATGGCTTCGACCAGGGCGCCCAGAACGTCCAGGACGCGACCAACGCGGCGCAGGTCGCCGAAGGCGCGCTCCAGACGACGACCGACATCCTGCAGCGCATCCGCACGCTCGCCGTCGAAGGCGCCTCGGACATCACCTCGACCGACGACCGCAAGAACCTGCAGTCGGAAGTGCAGCAGCTGCTGCTCGAGGTCAACCGCATCTCGCAGAACACCAACTTCAACGGCCAGAACCTGCTCGACGGCTCGCACGCGGGCTTCCAGCAGCAGACGGACGTGAACGCGGTCATCACCTCGAACTCCGACCTCGCCGCCGGCGGCACGCTCGTCGACGCGACCCAGGTCTCGTTCGTCGCGAACAGCGCGACCGTGGTCGACGGCACGATCGAAGTCCAGGTGGCGCAGCTCACCTCGACGACGCAGGGCCTCATCGTCTCGTTCTACGACAGCAAGGCCAACACGGTCGCGACCACGGTCCTGAACGTCAGCAACACGGGCTACGCGGCCGCGGTCTCGATCGACAACGTCACGATCGGCTTCGGCACGGTCGGCACGCTCGACGTCGGCACGACCTCGTTCGTCAAGGTCAGCCAGTACGTCGCGGCGGCGTCGAACCCCAGCTCGCCCGCGTTCAACTTCCAGTCGGGCGCCTCGGAAGGCGCGACGATCCAGGTCGGGTTCATCAACACCTCGACGAACTCGCTCCGCATCGCCAACGTCAACCTGCTCGGGCCGTCCGGCACCGCCGGCTCGTTCCCGAACGGCTCGCTCGCCTCGGAAGACTCGATCGGCCAGATCGACAACGCCCTCCAGACCGTCCTCGCGCAGCGCTCGCAGCTCGGCGCGACGATCGTCCGGCTCCAGGAAGACCTGAACAACGACAACGTCGCCTCGGTCAACCTGACGGCGTCGGAGTCCTCGATCCGCGATCTCAACGTCGGCTCGGAGACCACCGAGTACACCAAGCTCCAGATCCTGGTGCAGGTCGGTACCTCGGTCCTCGCGCAGGCGAACCAGAACGCGCAGTCGGTCGTCAGCCTCTTCCGCTAGCCACTAGCGCTAGGCGCTAGGGTCCGAAAGCGGAAGTCACAGAAAGGACTCGCTCCGGCGGGTCCTTTCTCTTTTTCGTCGGGCGGGTGACCGATACTATCGGTGTGCCGCTAGAGATCGTCGACGACTCCACCGGGAGCGAGTTCGCGCGGGCCCAGACCGGTCTGCTCTTCAACTTGCCCGTCCCTCCGAGCGAGCGCGAACAGCTCCCGCCGGGGCTGAGCTTGTGCATGATCGTGAAGAACGAGGAGCGCTTCCTCGCCGAGTGCCTCGCCAGCGTGAAGGACGCCGTCGACGAGATCAACGTCGTCGACACGGGCTCGACCGACCGCACCGTCGAGATCGCGCGCAGCTTCGGCGCGAACGTGATCTCCCGCGAGTGGCGCGACGACTTCGGCTGGGCGCGCAACGAGTCGCTCGAGCTCGCGACGAAGCGCTGGACGCTCGTGCTCGACGCCGACGAAGAGGTCGTCCCCGAGTCGCTCCCGCTGCTGCGCGCGCTGCGCGAGACGCCCGCCGACCTGACCGGCGTCTACGTGCAGATCCAGAACGAGGTCGACGACCTCTCCGGCGCGGCCTCGACGATGACGCACATGCTGCCGCGCATCTTCCCGACCACGCCGCGGATCCGCTACCGCAACGTGATCCATGAGAACGTGATGGTCGACGACGAGCGCCATCTGCTCTCGGTGATGTCGCCGGTCGTCGTGCGGCACAAGGGCTACACCAGCGAGATCATGGACGCGCGCGGCAAGTACGAGCGCAACCAGCCGCTGCTCGAGCGCGCGTTGCGCGAGGCGTCGGACGACGCGTTCTCGTGGTTCAACTTCGGCGTCGCGGCGATCGCCGCCGGCGACTACGAGGCGGGCATCGACGCGTTGGAGCGCATGTTCGCGATGCCCGGCCCGCTGCGCATGTTCTTCCCGATCGCCTCCGTGATGCTCGCGCA
>DATHLL010000122.1:0-2114 GCA_035488195.1 Candidatus Elarobacter sp.
TTCCGCCGCACCGCGCCGCTCGCGTTCTCGCCCGTCGACAAACGCACGCTCTTCCTCGGCGCGAACGTCGTCTTCTCCAGCCGCGATTACGGCGCGCATTGGAACATCGTCAGCCCCGATCTCACGCGGCCCGATCCGAAGACGCCGCCGAACCTCGGCGTCTTCGCGCAGAGCGAGGGCGCGAAGCGCCCGCACCGCGGCGTGATCTACGCGCTCGGCCTCTCGCCGCGCGACGCGCGCGTGATCTGGGCCGGGACCGACGACGGGCTCGTGTGGCGCACCGCCGACGCCGGGAAGCACTGGGCGAACGTGACGCCGCCCGGCGTCGGCGACTGGGCGAAGATCAGCATCATCGACGCTTCGCCCTTCGATGCGGCGAGCGCGTACGTCGCGGTGAACCGCTTCCGGCTCGACGAGGAGCGCCCGCAGCTCTTCCGCACCCACGACGGCGGGAAGACGTGGACCGAGATCGACCGCGGGATCGAGGCGGCGCCGACCAACGTCGTGCGCGCCGATCCGGCGCAGCGCGGGCTGCTCTACGCGGGGACCGAGCGCGGCGTGTGGGTCTCGTTCGACGACGGCGTGTCGTGGTCGTCGCTTCGGCTGAACCTGCCGGCGACGTCGGTGCGCGATCTGGTCGTGCACGGCGACGACGTCGTGATCGGGACGCACGGCCGCGGCTTCTGGATCCTCGACGACGCAAAGCCGCTGCGCGAGCGCGCGCTGCTCTCGACCGGGTCGCCGGCGCTGTTCGCGCCCGCGGCGGCGTGGCGGGTCGCGCGCGACACCAACACCGACACGCCGCTCCCGCCCGACGAGCCGTTCTCGCCGAACCCGCCGAGCGGCGCGGTGATCGACTACGTGCTCCCGCGCGACGCGTCGCGCGTCGCGCTCACCGTCACCGACGCGCGCGGCCGCGTCGTGCGGCGGATCGCGAGCGACGATCCGCGCGATGCGACCGATCTCGAGACGCTCGACGTCCCGGCGTGGTGGATCCGCCCGCCGCTTCGCCCCGCGAACGGCGCCGGTGCGCACCGGTTCGTGTGGGATATACAAGCGGCGAAGCCGCACGTGCCGCAGACCTACGCGACGATCGCCGCGATCCCGCACGACACGCCGCTCGAGCCCGAAGGGCCGACCGTCCCGCCCGGAACGTACGCCGTGACGCTCGAAGCCGACGGCGTGAAGCGCACGCGGAGGCTGATCGTGCGTCAGGATCCGCGAACGCACGTGAGCGCGCGCGACCTGCAAGCGCAGTACGAGGTCGCGAGCGCGATCGTGAAAGGGCTCGACGCGGCGTACGGATCGGCGGAGATCGCGGCCCGGCACGACCCGGCGCTCGCCGCGGAGATCCGACGCGGCGCCGCGCGGCTGGCGCAAGTTCTCACCGCGATCGAGACCGGCGACGGCGCCCCGACGGCCGTGCAGCTCCGGACCGCGTACGCACGCATGCGCGAGCTGGGCCCGCTCTTGCAAAAGATGCTCCGCGAGCAGCGATGAGCGAGGAGCGCCCGCGCGGCTGGCACGCCTCGACCGACGTCGAGGAGCTGCGCCGCGCCGCCGACGCGATGGCGTTCCTCGCCGACGTCTCGCACGCGCTCGCCGATGCGCGCGACCTCGACGCGTCGCTCCGCGCGCTCGCCGAGCACCTCGTCCCGCAGTTCACCGACCTGTGCGCGGTCTATCTCGTGCGCGAGGACGTCCTGTTCCCGCACACCGTGCGCCACGCCGATCGCGAACGACTGGCGTTCGTGACCGACATGCTGCGCCGCTATCCGCTGCGTCCCGACCAGAGCGCGGTGCTGCGCACCGGCGAGCCGCTCTACGTCCCGGTCGCGACGCCGGCGTTCCTCGCGCGCTGGGCGCACGACGAGCGCCATCTCGCCGACATCGAGACGCTCGAGATCGGCTCGGTCATCGCGGTCGCGCTGGAAGCGCGCGGCAGCACGCTCGGGATCTTGCAGCTCCTGCGCACGCGCGGGCGCGAGCCGTTCACGCCCGCCGACCGCGATCTCGCGGTGATGCTCGCGCAGCGCGCCGCGCTCGCGCTCGACAACGCGCGGATCGCCGAGCGCGAGCGCCGTATCGCGCGGACGTTCCAGGAAGCGGCGCTC
>DATHLL010000123.1:0-3150 GCA_035488195.1 Candidatus Elarobacter sp.
GACTCGCCGACGATCCCGAGCGTCGAGCCCGGCTCGATCGCGAACGAGAGCCCGTTGACGGCGGAGACGACGCCGTCCTCGGTCTTGAACGTCGTCTTGAGGTCGTGGACCTCGAGAAGGGCCAAGTGCTAAATCCCTGAGATCGAGATCAGCGTCGCGACGAAGACGAACAGGACGGCGACGGTCCGCGTCACCGAGGCGATCTGCGCGTCGAGGCCGAGCCGGCGCGTCGCCGACTCGACGCGGCCGCCGACGGTCCCGCTGAGCCCTTCCTGCTTCGTCGTCTGGATCGCGAGCAGCACGACCAGCAGCACGCCGAGCAGGATGAAGAGCCCGGCGAGCGTGTGCGTGAGCCACGGAAAGTTCTGCGCCAGCGGCGTGTGCGGCGTCGTGTCGAGGCTGAAGTTCGGCGGAAGCGTCAGCGGGAGCGCGGACGCCTTGACGGCGGGCGCGGCCGCCTTGGCGGCCGCCGGCGCAGCCGATGCGGCCGCGAGCAGCGCGGGAAACACGATGGATCGGACTCCTGGGTGGACCTGGGCGAAACCGCCGGGGTTTGGCCCCCTCCCCGCATTGTTCCTGTCGGGCGCTACGTCCGCGAGGGGGTGAGCGCCCGGACTCTCGCGGCGACGTTCTCGCCGGAGAGGCCGAACTGCGCGCGCTGCGTCTCGGGCTTGGCGTGCTGGACGAGCACGTTCGGGACGCCGATCCGCTCGACCGAGACCGCGAGGCCGTGGTCGTTCACGAACTCGACGACCGCCGAGCCGAACCCGCCGGCGAGGCTGTGCTCCTCGAGCGTAATGAAGCGGCGGTGCGTCTCGGCGAGCTCGAGCAGCAGCGTCTCGTCGAGCGGCGCGACGAAGCGCGCGTTCACGACGGTCGGGCGGACGCCGCCGGCGTCGAGCAGGTCGTACGCGTCGAGCGCCGCGTCGACGGTGTTGCCGAGCGCGAGGATCGCGACGTCGCTCCCGGTGCGCAGCACCTCGGCGCGGCCGAGGACGAGCGGCGCGAGCGGCTCCTCGTGCTTGCCGCTGGTCGAGCCGCGCGGATAGCGGATCGCCGCCGGCCCCTCGAGCGTCAGCGCGAGGTCGAGCATCGGCGCGACCTCCGCCTCGCTGCGCGGCGCCATGATCGTGATCCCGGGGAGCGTGCGCAGGTACGCGACGTCGTAGAGCCCCATGTGCGTCGGCCCGTCGTCGCCGACGAACCCGGCGCGGTCGATCGCGAAGACGACCGGCAGCCCCTGGATCGCGACGTCGTGGACGACCTGGTCGTACGCGCGCTGCAGGAACGTCGAGTAGATCGCGCAGACCGGCCGGATCCCGCGCGTCGAGAGGCCGGCGCCGAAGCAGACCGTGTGCGCCTCGGCGATCCCGACGTCGAAGTAGCGGTGCGGGAACGCCTTCGCGAACTTCGCGAGGCCGGTGCCGTCGGGCATCGCGGCGGTGATCCCGACGACGCGCTCGTCGCGCTGCGCCGCGGCGATCAGCGCGTCGGCGAACGCCTGCGCGAAGGTCGGCCGCGCCGGCTTCTTCTCCAGCTTCCCTTCGTCGGGATGGTAGACGCCCGGGCCGACGCCGTGGAACGTGCGGCTGTCGCCCTCGGCGATGTCGTAGCCCTTCCCTTTGACCGTCTTGACGTGCAGCAGCACGGGGCCGTCGATCTTGCGCGCGTTCGAGATCACGTCGGTCAGCGTGTCCAGGTCGTGGCCGTCGATCGGGCCGACGTAGCGGAACCCCATCTCCTCGAAGATCACCGGCGCCTTGTGGTCCGGGAGCGTGAAGCGCATCCCCGCCATCTCGGCGGTCGAGAGCGCGCGGCGCGCGGTGTCGCCGAGCGGGACGTGGCCGAGCACGCCCTTGAGCACCTCGCGGCCTTTCGTGAACAGCGGCTTCGAGCGCAGCGTCCCGAGGTACGAGGCGATCGAGCCGACGTTCGGGGCGATCGACATCTCGTTGTCGTTCAGGATGACGATGAAGTTGGACTTCAGCAGCCCGGCGTTGTTGATCGCCTCGTAGGCGAGGCCGCCGGTCAGCGCGCCGTCACCGATGATCGCGACGATCGTGTCGTGGCGGCCGGCGAGGTCGCGCGCGGTCGCCATCCCGAGCGCCGCGGAGATCGACGTCGAGGCGTGGCCGGCGCCGAAGGCGTCGAACTCCGACTCGCTGCGCATCGAGAAGCCGCTGATCCCGCCGCCTTGCCGCAGCGTGTCGAAGCGCTTCGCGCGGCCGCTGAGGAGCTTGTGGACGTAGCTCTGGTGGCTGACGTCCCAGACGATCGCGTCCTGCGGGAGGTCGAGGACGCGGAACAGCGCGATGGTGAGCTCGACGACGCCCAGGTTCGGCGCGAGGTGGCCCCCGTTCGCGGCGCAGACCCGGATCAGCGTCTGGCGCACCTCGGCGACGAGCTGGTCGAGCTCGGGGCGCGTGAGCCGCTTGACGTCGGCCGGAGACGCAAGGCGTTCCAGGATCATCCCGGGGTGTTCGCCGAGCGGGGTCGAAAGCCCGGCCCCGTGCAGGCGCCCGTCCAGCCGCCGGTTCCGCTCCGCTTCCGGAAGCGCGTGTGGACCGACATCGCGCGGATCTTCTCGACGGTCTGCAACCCGTTCCTGACCTCGCTCGCCCTGTTCGTCATCCTCGCGGGCGCCCGGTCCAGCGGCACGACCGACTTCTGGATCCTGCTCTTCAACAGCGCGTTCTTCACCTCGATCGCGCCGATGCTGTTCATCTTCTACCTGTACGCCACGGACAAGATCAGCGATCTCGACATGTCGATCCGGACCGAGCGCGAGCGGGTCTTCATCGCGTTCGTCGTGTTCTACGCGCTCGGCGCGGTCGATCTGTGGCTGATCCACGCGCCGGTGATCATGACCGCCTCGATGGCGGCGTACGCGGTGAGCTCGCTGGTCGTGCAGTGGATCACCCGCTACTGGAAGATCTCGACGCACGCGCTCGGGATCACCGCGCCGCTGGTCGCGCTGACGGTGCTGTTCGGGCAGCGGCCGGCGCCGTTCTACGTGCTGATCCCGCTCGTCGGCTGGTCCCGCGTCTACCTGCGCGCGCACACGCTGCTGCAGGTCGTCGCCGGGACGCTGCTCGCGCTCGGCACGACGCTGCTCTTCTTCCGCATCTTCCACGTGGTGTGAGCGCGGCC
>DATHLL010000124.1:0-9999 GCA_035488195.1 Candidatus Elarobacter sp.
GTCGCCCACGCCTCGATCGCGCTGAACACGATCGAGCTGCAGCGCTATCGCGGCGCCAGCACGCAGCCCGCCCCGCTCCCCGCGACCTCCTAATGACCCACGCCTGAATACCGGTTCAAGCCCACGCGCCAGAACGCGTACGCGAGCGCTACCGCGAGCACGCCGATCGCCGGGGTGTAGAGGCCGACGTAGGCGGGGAGCATCGCGCCTTCGTGCGCTTTGTCGAGGAAGTAGCGGGCCGGGAAGTAGTTCATGAAGGCGAACGGGACGACGAACGTCAGCAGCAGGCGGACGCCGCGCGAGTAGATCGTGATCGGATAGCGCGTGAACTCCTGTTCGAGCTGGACGACGATCCAGCGCAGCGCGTCGACGCGGACGAACCAGAACGCGACCGTCGAGATGAACAGGTTGAACGCCAGGTCGATCAGCGCGCCGCCCAGCACGATCAGCGGAACGAACAGCACGAACGCCGCGTCGACGTGGACGCCGGCGTAGACGGTCGCGGCGACGAACGTGATCAGCGCGAGGAGCAGCTCGTCGGGGAACGTCTGGCCCGGCGTCGCGATCGCCTGGAAGAGCGTGTCCAGCGGGCGCACCAGGAGCCGGTCGAACTCGCCGTCGCGGATGTGGTCCGGGATGTCGCCGACCGTCGAGAACAGCGTGTTGTGCAGCGCGTGCGCGAGCATCCACAGCCCGTAGAGGAACGCCATGTCGCGGAACGTCCAGCCGTTCATCGAGGGGAAGCGGTTCAGCACGATCCACAGCGCCGCGATCGCCGAGCCGTGATAGATGAACGTGAACGCGAACCACACCAGGAAGTTCTCCCGGTACTCCAGCGTGGTCAGGATGTTGATCCGCCAGTACTGCCGATACACTCCGGCCATCACGCGTAAACGCTCGGCGGCTCGGTCGAAGGCCGAACGCGAAGGGTTCACGCCAGTGAACCCACTCACCCGCCTTGGACGATGACGCGGTTCGCGCCGGCGCGCCACATCAGCGCGGCGATCACCGCCAGCACGGCGAGCCAGAACGCCTGCAGCCCGATCGCCTCGAGGTACCGGTTCGGCTGGATCACCCGGACGTAGATCAGCAGCGGGGTCGAGAACATCGCCGCGAACGGCAGCGCGAAGGCCAGCTTCTGCAGGAAGGCCGGGAAGATCACCAGCGGGATGATCTCGCCGCCGAACAGGTCGGTGACCCAGGTGACGATCAGCCGCGCCGCGTGGATCTCCAGCGTCCAGAACGCGATGCAGTTCAGGATGAAGTTCACGCAGAAGCCGACCAGATACCCGAGCGCGAAGCTGACGAAGAACGCGAGCAGGACGTACGCCGGCGGGACGTCGATGTGGACGATGAACAGCGCGAGCAGCAGCGACGGGACGATCAGCGCGGCGTGGAAGAGCACCTCGCCGCTCCCGTCGGCGAAGAGGTAGAGCGGGACGTTGATCGGCTTCATGAAGTCGGTCGCGATGCTGCCGTCGTGCAGCTTGTCGTGCAGCGCGCGGGTCTGGTCGATGTCCATCACCAGCCCCATCAGCAGCGCGACCGTCGAGTAGGTGATGATCGCGTGCAGCGGTAGTTCGCTCGGCGCGGCGTTCCGCGCGTAGAGCGCGACCCACACCATCCGCAGCAGGTAGACCCGCACCAGCACCGACGCGATCGTGGTGAAGACGTCGAAGCGGTAGGTCGCCTCGCGCGCCATCGCCTTCGTCGCGAACTGCACGTACGGCTCGAGCCGGAACCGCGGCCGGCGCGGCGCCTCGGCGGCGGCGGCGGTCACGACGGCGCCCCCACCGCGCCCTCGTGGTATCCTTCCAGATAGATGCGGCGGACGATCGACTCGATGTCGGGCTCGATGATCGAGACGTCGCTGATCACGTAGCGCTCGGTGACGCGCCGGATCAGCGCCTCCGCCGTCAGCTCGCGCCGGTTGAAGCGCAGCCGCACCACGTTGAGATCGCGGCTCTCGACCTCCGCGCCGGGGACGGCGATCTCCGGAACCTGCTCGGCGAGCGTGACGACGAGGATCCGGTGCGTCCCGTACTCCTCGCGCAGCCGCTCCAGCGAGCCGTCGTAGATCACGGTCCCTTCGTCGATCAGGATGATCCGGCGCGAGAGCCGCTCGACGTCGGCGAGGTCGTGCGTGGTGAGGATCACCGTCGTCCCGCGGTCGCGGTTCACCGCCGCGATGAACTCGCGGATCGCCTCCTTCGCGACGACGTCGAGGCCGATCGTCGGCTCGTCGAGGTAGACGATCTGCGGATCGTGCAGCATCGCCGCGGCGAAGTCGCCGCGCATCCGCTCGCCGAGCGAGAGCTGCCGCACCGGCGTCGCCATGAACCGCTCGAGATCGAGGATCTCCGCGAAGTGCCGCATGTTCTCGAGGTAGCGCGCGCGCGGGACGTCGTAGATCGAGCGCAGCAGCTCGAACGACTCGCGCAGCGGGAGGTCCCAATAGAGCTGGCTGCGCTGCCCGAAGACGACGCCGATGTTCGCCGCGTTCGCCATCCGGTTCGCGTGCGGGACGATCCCGGCGACCCGCAGCACCCCGCCGCTCGGCACGAGGATCCCGGTCAGCATCTTGATCGTCGTCGACTTCCCGGCGCCGTTGGGACCGATGTAGCCGACCAGCTCGCCGGGCTGCAGCGTGAAGCTGACGTCGTCGACCGCGACCTTCTCGACGTACGTCCGCGAGAACAGCGCCGCGACCGCGCCGCCGATCCCCTCCCGGCGCTCGACGGAGCGGAACACCTTGCGCAGACCGGCCGCCTCGATGATCGCCACTTCGCCGAGCCTTTTCCCGCGAACCGCACCCGGCCTTTACGAACGCCGGAAGGAACCGCGACCGGAGGGGGGAACTCGCGGCTCACCACCATCCGTTGGTGGAACAGATCCGGCGCCGTTCGGCCCCGGATCGAGTCTGACTAGGTGAGGGGGTGAGATACACAACATGGCAGCGAAGAAGAAGGCTCCCAAGAAGAAGCCGGGCAAGAAGGGCGGCAAGAAGTAAGCCCTTTCGTCCTCATACAGAGAAATCTCAGGAAATCTCAGTCATCATCCATTCGATATGGCGCGGCCGGCGACGGCCGCGCTTTTTTTATGCCGGAGCGTCCGCCGCCGCGGCGCGCGCGGCGAGCCGCTCGAGATTCCCCGGCATGGCGCCCGCGATCCGCTCCGCGGCGCGCTTCAGCAGCAGCCCCGCCAGCGGCCCGCCGATCCCGACCGTCTGCGCGATCGCGGTCCCGGCGCCGTCGGGTGCGAGCTCCCAGCGCAGCCGCATCGCGGCGACGGGACCGAAGGTCACGGCGAGGACGAGGAGCCGTTCCGGCTCGATCGCCTCGACGCGGAAGGCGGTCTGCGGGAGACGGCGCGGCTTGATCGTCGCCAGCGTCCCCGGCCGGGGCGGCCCTTCGAGCCACATCCACTCGACGCCCGGGTTCCAGAACGACCAGCGGCGGCCGTCGAGGAGTACCTCCCACACGCGTGCCGGCGGCGCGGCCGCGCTCGCTCCGGCGGTCCGTTCCCACCTCATCGCGAAGACCTCTTCCATGGACGGGCCGGAGAACCCGATCGTCGCGATGGCGATGAAGCTGCGCGCGCGGCGCGACCTCGGCGCCGCGATCGACTCGGCGACCGCGGGCGCGGCTCCGCCGCCGGGCGACGACGCCGCGGCCCGCTTCGCCGCGCTCGCCGAGGTCGTCGCGACCGGGACGAAGCGGCTGAACTCGATCCTCGGCGCCCGCAACGGCGTCACCCTGGTCCGGCTGGAGAACCCGCCGCGGCTCCGGCTGCGCTTCCGCGACAAGCGGATCGCGCTCGATCTCGACGCCGCGCGCCAGCTCGTGATCGTGACCGGCGCGGGGCTCGAGGGTGAGTACCAGTTCATCGAAGCCGAGGTCCCGGCGCTGATGAACCTCTCGCACCTCTCCACCGACCCGGCCTACCGCGACGCGCTGACCGGTTCCGAGCTCCTGAAGATCATCGCCGAGGACGCGCAGCTCCCGCGCCCCGCGCACTTGGACGGCTCGGGTCCGCTGTCGTTCTGAGCTTCGCCGCGAGGTAGCGCGCGACGATCGGGCGCGAGGGGCACATCGTGACCGGGCAGCGGCCGCACTGCGGGACCGGCGCCTTGCAGATCTCTCGGCCGTGCAGGATCAGCCAGTGGTGCGCGTGCCGCCACTGCTCGCGCGGGACCAGCTTGGTGACGTCGTCTTCCACCCCGCGCGGCGTCGTCGCGAGCGTGAGCCCGAGCCGGTGCGAGACGCGGAAGACGTGCGTGTCGACCGCGAACGCGGCCTCCTCGAACGCGACCGACATCACGACGTTCGCCGTCTTCCGCCCGACGCCGGGGAGCGCTTCGAGCGACTCGCGCTCGCCCGGGACCTTGCCGCCGTGCTCGGCGACCAACCCGCGCGCGGCGTTGATGATGTTCTTCGCCTTCATGCGGAAGAACCCGCACGACTTGACGATCTGCTCGACGTCGGCCTGATCGGCGCGCGCGAGCGACTCGGCGTCGGGATACTTCGCGAACAGGTGCGGCGTCGTCATGTTGACGCGCGCGTCGGTGCACTGCGCGCTGAGGATCACCGCGATCAGCAGCTCGAACGGGCTCGTGTACTCGAGCGCCGTGACGGCGTGCGGGTAGGTCCGCTCGAGGATCGCGAGCTCCTCGGCCGCGACGGCGCGCGTGACCTTCTTCTTCGGGAACGGGATCGCCACGGCGGAACCTTCGGGCCTCCGAGGCGAATCCTGTCTTCCATGCCGTTCCTCAAGCAGAAGGACCCGACGGTCCCGCCCGGCCAGACCGTGACGACCGGCTTCCCGGTCCTCCACGTCGGCGACGTCCCGGCGATCGACCCGAAGACGTGGCGGCTGCGCGTCTTCGGGCAGATCGAGCACCCGTTCGAGCTCTCGTACGACGAGCTGCGCGCGATGCCGGCGAGCGAGTACCGCGGCGACATCCACTGCGTCACGCGCTGGTCGAAGCGCGACACCTACTGGATCGGCGTGAGGTTCTCGGAGATCGTCGCGCGCGCGAAACCGCTCGCCTCGGCGAGGTTCGTCGTCCAGCACGCGGACAACGACTACACGACGAACCTTCCGCTCGACGTGATGATGGGCGACGACGTGCTCGTCGCGTACGAGTTCGACGGGCAGCCGGTCGAGCCGATCCACGGCGGCCCGGTGCGGATGCTGGTCCCGAAGAAGTACTTCTGGAAGAGCGCGAAGTGGCTGCACGGGATCGAGTTCCGCGACACCGACCAGAAGGGCTTCTGGGAAGTGCGCGGCTACAACAACGACGCCGACCCCTGGAAGGAAGAGCGCTACGCCGACCTCCCGGCGTGGTTCGGCTGAACCACGAAAAAAGACGCCGCGATCGAGCTGATCGCGGCGCCTTTGATTTCGCCCGCCGGGCGAGAGTTCGCGTGAAGCGCGGAGCCGTTAGAGCCGGTCGGTGTAGCCGACGAGCGCGACGCCGCCCGAGCACGGGACGTTCGTCGCGACGGTCGCGCCGGTGCAGTCGATCGCGAAGATCGACGTTCCGGCCGATCCGGTAAAGTTCAGCGCCCCGGTCGTGTTCGGCTGCGTCGTTCCGTTCGGCTGGAAGATGTAGCGCGAGTCGAGCGTCGCGAGGGCGGGCGTCGTCCCGCTGGTCGCGTTGCCGACGGCGAACGTGATGCTGCCGCTGAAGCCGGGGATCGAGTTCGGCTGCGCCGCGGTATAGCTCGTCGGCGCGCCGGAGGTACCCACCAGGTTGCCGCGCGGACCGACCGCCTGCACCGTGAACGGCGTCCCGGGCGGCGCGCTGGCGCTAGGGATCGTGCCGAAGCCGGCCGACGCGGCGAGCGCGGAAGCCGACGTGGTCGCGTTGTGCGCGCGATACTGCGTGGACGCGTTGTAGTCGAAGTCTTGGAACAGCTCGCAGTCGAGCGTGCCGGCGTTGTTGACGATCACGACCGAGTACTTCGCGTTGATCGAGAACTGCGGGAGCGGGCACGAGAGCGTCGCTCTGCCGCTCGCGCCGGGCGACGCCGTGCCGGCTTGCTGCGCGATCAGGTTCTCGCCGATCGCGGGCTGCGTGAGGAAGTCGGTCGCCGTGCCGTACGCGAGCGTCGTCGCGACCGGCGAGGACGGCAGCGCGCCGCCGACGGCCTGGAAGTAGATGTCGAACGAGCCCTGGCCGGGCGCGCCGTTCACGATGCGAACGTTCGCCGTGTTACCGGAGACGTTCGCTACCGTACCGCTGCTGCTGCCCGTGCACGCGGCGAGTGAAAGCGCGCCTGCGACGGCGGCGAGCGCGGCGATGCGCGATAGTTGCATTGGAGTCCTATGTCGAGTAGCGTAAGTGGAGAGAGAGGCGTTGCACCTCTACCCGTGGCGGTTGCGCGCAAACGCAGCCCGCATGGAGAACGGATTAGCGTTCGCTGGGCGTCAGCTGAGGCGAACGCAAGCTGCGACGCGCGTCACGATGCCGTCGCGCTCGAGTGCGGCGACGACACTCGGTATCTCGTGCAGGCGGTCGGCCGGAACGTTCGCGCTCAAGTCGCGCTGCAGCGCGTCGAGCGCGAGCGCTTCGCGCGGCGGCACGTCGCGCAAGCGGTCGATGATTCGGCCGCGCAGGAAGCGCGTCGTTCGCTCGAACGGTATGGCGTTCTGAGGCGGCTTCCGCTTCGCGTGCGTGCGCGCGAGGAGTGCCAGCGAAGCGCCGTCGACCGGCGCCGCGGCACAGCCTTCGCGCAGCGGGCACACCAGACATCGCGCCGCGCGCGCCGTGCAGAGCGTCGCGCCGAGATCCATCATCGCCGAATTCCAGTCGTGCGCCGCGCCGTGCGGCACCGCCGCGAGCGCGAGCGCGTCGAGCTCGCGGGCGTCCGCGCGCGGCGGGTGCTCGAGCCCGAACGCGACGCGATGGATCACGCGGCGCAGGTTCACGTCGACCGCGGCGTCGTCGATCTCGTAGGCGAACGCGCGCACCGCAGCGGCGGTGTACGCGCCGATCCCCGGGAGCGCGCGCAGCGCCTCGGTCTCGCGCGGCAGCACGCCGCCGTGCCGCTCGACGACGGCGCGCGCGAGCGCGTGCAGCCGCACCGCGCGGCTGTTGTAGCCGAGCCCGCGCCACGCGCGCACGACGTCGCCGGCGTCGGCCGCGGCGAGCGCCGCGAACGAGGGAAACCGCGCGACGAACGCCTCGTAGAGCGGGATCACGCGCTCGACCTGCGTCTGCTGCAGCATCGACTCGCTCACGACGATCCGGTACGGATCGCGGGTCGTGCGCCACGGCAAGTGCGTGCGGCCGTGCCGCGCGTACCACGCGAGCAGCGCCGCCGACGGGAACATCAGCCGGTGCGGACCCGCTCGGACGCCGCCGCCTCGCCGATGCGGCGGATCCCTTCCGCGACCGCGCCGCGCGGGACCGGCGTGAG
This sequence comes from Candidatus Elarobacter sp., assembly GCA_035488195.1. GTDB lineage: Bacteria > Vulcanimicrobiota > Vulcanimicrobiia > Vulcanimicrobiales > Vulcanimicrobiaceae > Vulcanimicrobium. The sequence goes on from DATHLL010000124.1 coordinate 7,425, forward strand.
CGCGAGGCGGAAGTTGTGGTCGCCGCCCGACTGCGCGAAGAACGCCTCGCCGAAGAGGAACGACGCGCCGCGCCGCTCGGCGCTCGCAAGCAGCGCGCGCGCGCGCAGCTCGCGCGGCGCGGTCGCCCAAAGATAGTAGCCGTCGCCCTCTTTCGCGACGCGCATCCCGGCCAGCCAGTGGCGCTCGATCGCCTCGAACGCGATCGACCGCCGCAACACGAGCTCCGCGCGCAGCGCGCCGAGGTGCGCATCGTAGTCGGTCTCGAGATAATCGCGCACGCCGGCCTGCATGTACATCGAGGAGGCCATGTCGTACGACTGCTTGCGCAGCAGCAGCCGCTCGTAGATCGTGCGCGGCGCGATCAGCCACCCGAGCCGCAGCGAGGGCGCGATCGTCTTCGAGAACGACGAGAGGTAGATCACGTATTCGGCGTCGCGCGCGAGCAGCGGCGGCGCGGCGGGCTGCGCGAGCTCGCCGTACGGATCGTCCTCGACGAGCGGGACGCCGTAGCGCTTCGCGAGCGTCACCAGCCGGTCGCGGCGGTCGGCGTTCATCGTCACGCCGGTCGGGTTGTGGATCGAGGGCATGGTGTAGATGAAACGCGGCCGCCGCGTGCGCAGGATCGCCTCGACGTGGTCGACGCGCATCCCGTCCTCGTCGAGCGGGACCGGGATCGCGCGCAGCCCCGCGATCTGGAAGATCTGCAGCGCGCCGGGATAGGTCGGCGCTTCGACGACGATCTCGTCGCCCGGCTCGGCGAGCGACTGCGCGACCAGCGTGATCCCCTGCGTCGAGCCGGTCAGCACGAGCACGTCGCGGACGTCGATCGTGCAGCCGCGGGCGCGCATCCGCGCGGCGATTGCCTCGCGCAGCGGCGCGTAGCCTTCGCTGTCGCCGTAGGTCAGCACGAAGCGCACGTCGCCGCCGGCGCGCGCGAACGAACGCGAGAGCCCGGCGAGCGGCGAGGGCTCTTCGGGCGGGACGCCTTGGACGAACGCGATCAGGTCGCCGTGCTCGCTCGCGGCCAGCTCGCCGAGGACCGCCGGGAACTGCCCGACCCGCCACGGCGGGAGCGTGACCCACCACGGCACCCCGGGCGACCGGTCCGGGCGACCGCCGTCGAGCGCGGCGACGCGCGACCCGGACCCGACGCGCTGCGCGATCAGCCCGTCGGCCGCGAGGTCGCGGTACGCATGGACGACGGTCGAGCGGTTCACGTCGAGCCGCTCTGCGAGGGCGCGCTCCGGCGGGAGCCGCGTCCCCTCCGGGAGCGCGCCCGCGAGGATCTGCTCGCGCAGCCGCTCGTAGATCTGGCGGTAGATCGGGACGATGCTGCCGCGGTCGAGATCGAGCGCGAGCTCCGACCGGCCGGTTCGCATACCGTCCAATTCCGCGCCTTGGCCGCACGATCCCCCGCCAATTCGCCCGAATCCGCACGATTGGATGGGAAACGGCCACGATTGGCGGTCCGGCTGGGATACGCCACGCGCTATGATCGTCCGGACCCGTCCGCAGCCCCGCACCGTGTTACCCCGTGCTCGGGCACCATGTCATCCTGAGCTTGTCGAAGGATGAGCCGCAGCCGCCATCGCGCCCCGACAAGGACCCGCCATGCTCGACACCACGCCTCAGACGACTTCGGCCGCGAACGGCGCGGCCTCGGCGCCGGCCGTGCAGCCGGACCCGCAGGAGACGCGCGAGTGGCTCGACGCCCTCGACGGCGTCATCGAGGCGGAGGGCGCCGCGCGCGCCAGCGAGCTGGTCCGCGCGATCGTCGAGCGCGCCGCGACGCGCGGCGTGCGGACGCCGGCGGCGCAGACGACGCCGTACGTCAACACGATCCCGGTCGACCAGCAGGCGCACTTCCCGGGCGATCCGGAGATCGAGGAGCGGCTGCGCCACTACGTCCGCTGGAACGCGATGGCGATGGTGGTGCGCGCGAACAAGGACAACAGCGAGCTGGGCGGCCACGTCGCGACGTTCTCGTCGGCGGCGACGCTCTACGACGTCGGCTTCAACCACTTCTGGCGCGGGCCGCAGTTCCAGAACGGCGGCGACCTCGTCTACTTCCAAGGCCATTCGTCGCCGGGGATCTACGCGCGCAGCTTCCTCGAAGGCCGCATCGCCGAGAACCAGCTCGAGAACTTCCGGCGCGAGGTCGAGGGCAAGGGACTGCCGTCGTATCCGCATCCGTGGCTGATGCCGGACTACTGGCAGTTCGCGACGGTCTCGATGGGGCTCGGTCCGCTGCAGGCGGTGTACCAGGCGCGCTACATGCGCTATCTGCACGACCGCGGCTTGGCCGACACGACCGGCCGCAAGGTGTGGGCGTTCCTCGGCGACGGCGAGATCGACGAGCCGGAATCGCTCGCCGGGCTCGCGATGGCGGCGCGCGAGAAGCTCGACAACCTGATCTTCGTGGTGAACTGCAATCTGCAGCGCCTCGACGGGCCGGTGCGCGGGAACGGCAAGATCATCCAGGAGCTCGAGGGCGTCTTCCGCGGCGCGGGCTGGAACGTGATCAAGGTGATCTGGGGCTCGCGCTGGGATCCGCTGCTCGCCGCCGACCGCAGC
>DATHLL010000125.1:0-6806 GCA_035488195.1 Candidatus Elarobacter sp.
GCGGTCGAACGTCAGCTCGACCTGCGGCTGCAGCGAGGAGACGGCGCTGTAGACGTTCGCCGTCCCCGGCGTGTTGCGCAGCAGGTCGTAGATCTGGTCGGCGTACTTCGTCGGGTCGCCGCCCTGCACGTCGGTGACCAGTTCGTCGATCGGCTGCGCATTGCCGCCGCCGGTTCCCGTCGCGGGAATCACGACGACCTGCGTGTTCGGCAGCGTCTGCGCCGCGATCTGCCGGTAGCGCCGCACCCAGTCGATCGTCGAGCGCTTGTGATCGGCCTTCAGCCAGACGTGGATCTGCCCGACGTTCCCCTGGATCAGGAACCCGCCGAACGGCGAGGCGTAGCCGCCCGACACCGCGGTATCGGCGTCGATATCAGGCAGGCCGCGCAGTTCGCGCTCGAGCTTCAGCACGGCGGTCGTCGTCTTCGTGAGCGGCGTGCCGACCGGATAGGTGATCTGCACGAAGATCTCGCCGCGGTCGACCGGCGGGATGAACTCCGAGCCGACGACTCCGAACGGCACGAGCAGCATGGCGAACACGAACGACGCCAGGCAGAAGCCGACGACCGCGATGCGGTGCCGCAGCGCCCACGGCAGCACGCGGTGCGCGTACCACGAGCGGACCGCCGCGAACCCTTCCTCGAACTTACGGATCGGGAACGGCGGCTTCCAGGTGCTCTTGAGCGCCCACTTCCCCGCCATCGCCGGCGTGATCGTGAACGAGACGAACAGCGAGGTCAGCGTCGAGATGACGACGACGAGCCCGAACTCGGCCAGGTTCCGCCCGACCTGTCCCTGCAGAAACGCGATCGGGAGGAAGACGACGACGTCGACCAGCGTGATGACGATCGCCGCCATCCCGATCTCGGTCCGCCCCGCGATCGCCGCCTCCTCCGGCGACTGGCCGTGCTCGTAGTGCCGCTCGATGTTCTCGAGCACCACCGTGGAGTCGTCGACCAGGATCCCGACGACCAGCGTCATCCCGAGCAGCGAGATCGTGTCGATCGTCAGGCCCATCAGCTTCATGACGAAGAGCGCGACGCAGAGCGAGGCCGGGATCGCGATCAGCACGACGATCGCGTTCCGCCACGAGCCCAGGAAGAACAGCATCACGATCCCGGTCAGCACGATCCCTTCGGAGAGCGTGCGGAACACGCCGTCGATCTGCTGCGCGGTGTACTTCGACTGGACGTTGATGACGTTGAACTGGATGTCGGGGAACTGCGAGCGGATCTTCGGCAGCGCGCGCAGCACGTTGTCCGAGGCGGTGACCTCGGAGGACTCGGAGGCCTTCTGCACCTGCATGAAGACGCCGGCGACGCCGTTGATCGAGCCGTACTGCCGGCGCGGCTCGTAGCCGTCGACGACGCTCGCGACGTCGGCGACCCGCAGCACCTGGGTTGCCGACGACCACGGGTTCAGCCCGGCCAGCGGCGAGGTCCCCGAGTTGCCGCCGCTCGACTGCGCGGTGAGCGGGAGCCCGAGGATCGACTGCGGCGAGGTGATGTCGCCGCGGATGTCGATCTGCGTCTCGCGGTTCGACTCGTACGCGATCCCGCCCGGCGCGCGCGTGTTGCTCGCGCCGACGGTCGCGATCAGATCGTTGAGCGTGAGGTTGTAGGCGCTGAGCTTGCGCGGGTCGACGACGACCTCGTACGCGGGTGTCACGCCGCCGCCGACGGTCACGCCGGAGACGTCCGGGACCTGCTCGACCGCGGGGACGATCCGCCCGTTCGCGATCAGCGAGAGCTGGCTCGCGGTCAGCTTCGCGGACGTCAGGCCGATCGTCACGACCGTCGCCTCGGAGGGGTCGCGGATCGCGAGCGTCGGCGGCTGCAGGTCGCTGGGCAGGTTGTGCTCGGCCTGCGTGAGCGCTTTCTGCGTGTTGACGAGGTCGGTGTTCTGGTTCGAGGTGATCGCGAACGTCGCCGCGATCGTCGCCTGACCGCCCTGGATGTTCGAGCTGAGCGTCTGCAGGTCGGCGGTCCCCGCGATCGCGTCCTCGATCGGCTTCACGATGCTGTCGCGCATCACGGTCGTCGACGCGCCGGGATACGAGACCTGGATGCTGACCGTCGGCTGCGAGACGTTCGGGAACTGCTGCTGCACCAGCGTGACCAGCGCGAGCGAGCCGGCCAGCAGCATCAGCGCCAGCAGCACGAAGACCAGCGTCGGCCGCTTGACGAAGAGCGTCGTCAGCCACATATCAGTTTTGCGCGACCTGCCGGCGGCGGCGGTGCTGCTGCTGTTTGCCTTCGGTCGCGACGTGCTGGCCGTCGGCGAGCCCGAGCTGTCCGTTCGCGATCACCGGCGCGCCCTCGGGAAGGCCCACGACGATCGCGTTCTTCCCGTCTTGCGCGAGCGTCGTGACGTGCACGGTGCTCGCCGCGCCGTTGCGCACGACCTGCACCGTCGAGTCGGTCGTGTCGAGGAACGCGGTCGCCGGGATGCGGATCCCGCGCGCGCCGGGGAGCGGCGCCGTGCCGGTCACCACCATCCCCGGCCGCAGCAGACCGCGCGCGTTGTCGACCAGCACCTTCACCACGAAGTTCGTGCTGCCGGGCTGCACCGCGTTCAGCACGCCGACGACCGTCCCGCGCAGCGGCGTCCCCGGATGCGCGTCGGAGCTCAGCGCGACGGTCTCGCCGTTGCGGATCCCGGTGATCTGCGAGCCCGATCCGTTCAGCGCCGCGTAGACGCGATCGGTCGCCTGCAGCGTGAAGAGCGTGCGCGATCCGGGGAACTCGCCGGGGTTGAGGTTGCGGTTCACGACCACGCCGTCGATCGGCGCGACGATCGTCGCCTTCGCGATCTGCACGCGGACTTGATCGGCCTGCGCGAGCGCGGTCTGCACGTCGGCCTGCGCCGCGGCGACGTTCGCGCCTTGCAGCCCGCTCGCCGTCGTGCCGTTCGCCTTCACCTGCGAGACGTCGTTCTGCAGCGTGACCTGCGCGGTCTGCACCGCCTGCTCGTCGTTCTTCACCGCCGTCGCCTGCTGATCGTATTGCGACTGCGCGAGATAGCCTTGGCGCAGCAGCGCGGCGTCGCGCTGCAGCGTGAGCCGGTCGTTCGCGAGCGTCTGCTGCGCGGAGCGGACCGCGGCTCGCGCCGCGTTCACCACGTTGCTCTGCTGCGCGATCGTGAGCCCCGCCTGATCGAACGTCTGCGTCGCCTTCGCGCGGCTGCTCTGCGCGTTCGCGAGATCGGCGGCGAGCTGCGCGCGCAGGTCGGCGGTGTCGAGCTGCGCCAGCACCTGCCCGCGCCGGACGCGATCGCCTTCCTGCACGTTCACCGCGTCGGCCGGCTCGGCGAGCGTCGAGGTGATCCCGACGTTCTGCAGCGGCGTGACCATTCCGGAGAGGATCGTCCTCGGCGCGACGGCGCCGTAGCGCGCCTTGACGACCGGGACGACGGCGTCGCCGGTCTGGCGCGGGCCGCGCTGGGGCTTCTGCGCGCAGCCCGCCACGAGCGCCACGACGGCGCACGCGGCGAAGACTCGGCGCAACGAGGTCGACCGTGCCGGATCCATACGCGTAGAGTAGCGCATCGCGAACGCGTGCGGTCACATGAAATCCCCAGGTTTCTCGCACGCGATCACCGGAAGGGTGCGCCTCTTTGTTATACTGGCGGGCATGGAAGCAGTGCTGCTCGCGCTCGGGATCGGCTTCGTCTCCGGGCTGCGGACGATGACCTCGCTGGCCGCGCTCGCGCTGACGCGCGGCGGCGTCTGGGCGATCGTCCTCGCGATCGCGGCGCTGGGCGAGTACGTCGCCGACCTGCTCCCCGGCATCCCCTCGCGCACGGCGCTGCCCTCGATCGTGGTGCGCCCGCTGAGCGGCGCGATCGCCGGCTGGCTGATCTGCGCCTGGCACGGCGGCGCGCCGGTCGCCGGCGCGGTCGCCGGGATCGCGGGCGCGCTCGCCGGAACCTACGGCGGCCACGCGGCGCGGCTGTGGGCGATCGCGCGCATCGGCGCGATCCCGGCCGGGCTCGCCGAGGACGCCGTCGCGATCGCGCTCGCGGCGTTCTTCGTCACCCGCTGACGCGCGCGCGATGGCAGTCACGGTGCGTGCGCTCGACCCGTCGGAATGGCGCGCGTTCCGCGACTTGCGGCTGCACGCGCTGCGCACCGAGCCGGGCGTTTTCGCGAGCTCGTACGCCACTGAAGCGCATCTCGACGAAGCGGAATGGCGCCGGCGCATCGGCGGCGAGGATGGTCAAGCGTTCGGCGCGTTCGACGGTGAGCGTCTCGTGGGGATCACCGGCGTCGTCACCGCGCGCGACGACCCGAGCGGCCGCAGCGCGATGCTCGTGATGTCGTATCTGCTGCCGGAGTATCGCGGGCTCGGTCTGTCGGCGCGCTTCTACGAAGCGCGGCTCGCGTGGCTGCGCGCGCGCCCGCGCTTCGAGCACGCCGTCGTCTCGCACCGCCGCTCGAACGAGGTCTCATGCCGCGCGAACCAGCGCTTCGGCTTCGTCCTGGTTGCGGCCGAGCCGACGCGATGGCCCGACGGCGCGGTCGAAGACGAGATCATCTACGAGCTGAGCCTTCGCGATGCGCCGCCCGATGCGTCGGCGGTTCGTGCGCGCACGTCGCTGCGCGACGCGAGCGACGACGATTTCGCGGCGCTGATTCGCGGCGACGCGTCGCTCCCCGGCGGTCTGCGCGTCCCGCGCGGCGGCGTCGATCATCCGGCGGTGCTGACGCACGTGCGCGCGCTCGCGGCGCGGGTTCGCGATGCGGCGTTCCGCGGCGGGCACTGGCTCGTGGTCGCGGACGGCGAGGTCGTGGGCGCGATCGGCTACAAGCACCTGCCGCTCCCGAACGGCGACGTCGAGATCGGCTACGGGATCGCGCCGGGCCGGCGCCGCCGCGGCCACGCGACGCGCGCGGTCGGGCTGCTGCTCGAGGTCGCGCGCGACGACCCGGCGGTCCGCGCCGTCGTCGCCGACACGGCCGTCGACAACGCCGCCTCGCAGCGGGCGCTGGAGAAGAACGGGTTCCGGCGCGCCGGAACCCTGACCGACCCGAGCGACGGCGAGCCGCTGATCCGCTGGCGGATCGCCGTCGCAGACCGCTAGCGCAGATTGTTCGCGCCGCCCCGCTCCGCGGTGCCATGCTGCTGGCATCCCCGTCCCGTACGCTGAGCACCTGAACGAAGAACCGCGCCGCCCCGAGCGGGCGCCGCACACGAGACGAGGACGAGGAAGATGGAGACGATCGAACGCGCCGCCGAGGCGCCGCCGCCGCATGCCCGCAGGCGAAGGCCGCGCCGCCGCAAGGACGTCTGCGGCCCGAAGCGCCGGGCGTTCCGGCTCGACGACGGCGCCCCGGTCGACGCCGCGCACGCGCTGAACGGCGCCGGCCGCTACGAATACGGCGGGCGCCCCGTCCACCGCAAGAAGCTCCCCGGCGCCGCGCCGACCGAGGACCGGAACTGGTACTTCGCCTTCGACGCGCCGCGGCGCGGCGACCCGGTCCTAGTCGGCGCGGACGAGACGCTGACGCCGACGCACGCGATGCTGCAGGCGATCGTCTGGGAGAAGCGCTTCGTCCGCTGCACGATCGACGGCGTCCCGTTCACCGCCGAGCTCACCGACGCCGTTCGCGAGCGCACCGGCACGGCCGAAGCGCGCGCACACCGCTGCCCGCGAAGGCCCGACGTCAGCGCGCGCGCGGTCCGCGCGTCGGACCGCGGCCTCAACGGCCGCCCGCTCGACGTCGAGATCGCCGTGACGAACACCGCCCGGACGTACGAGCGGATCGAGGATCTGCTGTGGTCGAAGCGCGCGTGCCTCGAGCTGTACGCCGAGCGCGACGAAGCGCTCGAAGCGGACGCCGAGGTTCTCGAAGAGCACCTGCGCGCGCAGCTCCTGGCGGGCGCGTTCACCGCGCGCTGGCTCGTCGCGCCGGACGGGACGAAGGCGCAGCTCAAGACGATCGCCGCCGTGCACGAGCTGCTCGCGTACCAGCGCGCGCTCGCCGAGGACGAGCTCGCCTGTGCGCGCGGCGAGCTCCAGTCCGCGCACGCGCTGCTCGAGGCGTGCACGGCCGGCCCGACCGAGGCGGACCGCGGCGCACTCGACCGGCTCGCGGCCGAGCGCGACGCGCTGCTCGCGCACATCGAGGCGCACCACCGCGACCGCGACGCGACCTCGCTGGCGTGGATGATCGCCGAGCGCGTCATGCCCTCGCTCCGCGAGCGGCGCCTGCGAACCCGCGCCCTCCGGCTCGCGGCCGTCCGCACCGAGCTCTACGCGCGGTTCCCGGGCTCGCGCTCGGGGCTGATACGCCGCGTCGAGGCGTTCGACCGCGCGATGCACGCACCGGTCTCCGAGGCGGCGGCCCGGCGCGCGGAAGCGGAGTCGCTGGTCGCGATCGGCGAGGCGTCGGTCCGCCACGCCGAGGAGCGCCTGGAACGCGTCGCCGAGTACGGCCGAATGCTGGACGAGCTGGACGCCGCAGGCGCGCGGCAACTGCTCTTCCCGCCCGGCACCTCGCTGCGCGCGACGATTGCGCACGAGCACCGCCGCCGCTTCGGAGCGACCGGCGCCGCCACGCCGCCCCCGCTCGTGGAGCACGCGTAGCAGGCGGGCGCACCGGGAGCACGCGCGGCGGCGAACGAAACGCGGCGCGATGGAGGCGACCGGCGCGAACGGTTCCGCGGACAACGCGTTCGACCGCTACTTCGGGATCACGGCGACCGGCTCGACGGTCTCGCGCGAGCTGCGCGCGGGGCTCACGACGTTCCTCACGATGTCGTACGTGCTCTTCGTCAACCCGCAGGTGCTGGGCGGCGCGATCA
>DATHLL010000126.1:0-7545 GCA_035488195.1 Candidatus Elarobacter sp.
TTGCGCCGCAAGCTCGGCGACGAATCGCTTATCCTGCGCTCGGACGGCGGGTACCGGCTCTCGCCGGCCGTCAGCGTCGACGTGCGCGAGATCGACGCGCTCCTGCGGGAGCCCGTCGCGTCCGACCGGATCACCGAGGACCGCCGCGAGGCGCTGGTCGCCGTCTTCGCGACCGCGGCTGCCGGGATACCGGCGCGATACGAGCAGTTCGCCTGGTTCGCGCCTCACCGGCTGCGCTTGCGCGAGCTCACCATCGCCGTCGCGGGCCTGCTCGCGCGCGACGGGCTCGCGCGCCGCGTTCCGGCCGAGGCGATGCGGTACGCGCGCGCGCTCGTCGCGCTGGACCCTCTTGACGAGGACGCGCGCCGGCTCGTGCTCGACGTGTATGCGGTCAGCGGAGAGTGGAGCGCCGCCCGGCGGGAGCTCGAGGGCTATGCCGAGCTGCTGCGCGAGGAGCTCGACGCCGAGCCGTCGGCCGAGCTCACCGGCCTCGTCAAGGCCGCACGCGAACGCCATCGTGCCCTCACCTCCGGCATGGCCGGCGGCCCTGAATCGGCCGCCGCGCCGGGAGGCCCCCGGCAACCGTAGCTTCCGAGGACGGCGTTACTTTTGCATTAACGACTCCCGTGAGCAAAAAAACCGCGCCGTAGCGCGGTTCTCTTTTATGGTAGCCCCAACGGGATTCGAACCCGTGTTACCGCCGTGAGAGGGCGGCGTCCTAGGCCTCTAGACGATAGGGCCGCTGGCTCCCCCTCATGGAATCGAACCACGCCATCCGGAACCAGAATCCGGCGCTCTGCCAACTAAGCTAAGGGGGAATGCGGTCGGTTGCTTCGGTTTCTCGAGCCGAACGTCTCCGTTTGACTGTGGCAGTTCGGACAGAGCATCCGCAGGTTCTCCAAGCGGTTGTCGTCGTTGATGCCGTTGATGTGGTCGATTTGAATGCTCAGGCGCTTGCCCCTCCACTCCGTGAGGCCGCATTGCTGGCACCGATTTTGAAGTATACCAGCCCGAATCAAGCGGTGCTTGATGTTGTGGCGGCTCTTCCCGTGCCGTAGCAGCTCAGGGATCGGCGCACCGAAGGTCCGTGTCGTTATCTCGCCACGCAAGCGAGCTTTCCACCAGCTCGCCGAGTTGAAGCCGAAACGCGCTCGGCATTCTCGGTAGGAGTGTCCTTCGTCGTAGAACCGTTGGATCGCTGCCCAGTCGTATTTCCGGCGACGGTCTCGGAAGGGAGCCGGCCGGCCGCGGAGCTGCCCGCGCTTGATGGCTTTGATCCACGCCGTGTGCGAGAACCCGAACTTCGTCTGGCATTCCACGAAGCCGTGGCCCTCGTCATGGTAGTTTTGAACTGACCGCCAGTCATAGATAACCCACATGCTCGCAGCTTACTCGCCCGCCGTGCCAGCATACCGGCATACTGCTTTTCGCTAGGTCCGGCAGGCTTCACGAACGCGGCGGCCGATACACAGAGACCCGTGCAGGCAGTCGTCCTCGTCGGCGGCGAGGGGACGCGGCTCCGTCCGCTGACCCTCGAGACCCCGAAGCCCATGGTCCCCGTCATGAACATGCCGTTCCTCGAGCGCACGCTGCGGCGCCTCAAGGACGCCGGGATCGAGGACGTCATCCTGCCGGCCGGCTACCTCCCCAAGGCGATCACCTCGTACTTCGGTGACGGCGCTTGGCTCGGGCTGCGCCTCCGCTACGTCATCGAGGAGACCCCGCTCGGCACCGCCGGCGCGCTCAAGAACGTCGAGCAGTACATCGACGGCCCGTTCTTCGTCCTCAACGGCGACGTGCTCACCTCGCTCGACCTGCGCGCGATGATGGACTTCCACCACCGCAAGGGCGGGATCGGCACCATCCACCTCATTCGGGTCGAGGATCCGAGCGCGTTCGGCTGCGTCGTCCACGACGCGAGCGGCCGCGTCGAGCGGTTCGTCGAGAAGCCCCCGCGCGACGAGGCGCCGACCGACGAGATCAACGCCGGCACGTACCTGCTCGAGCGCGCGGTGCTCGATGCGATCCCCGCCGGCCGCCCGGTCTCGATCGAGCGCGAGACCTTCCCCGCGCTGATCGCCTCGGGCGGACGCCCGCTGTACGCCTTCACCACCGACGACTACTGGATCGACCTCGGCAAGCCGGAGGCGTACCTCGCCGCCCATCGCCACATCTTCGACGGCGTGATGCCGCTCGGGCTCACCCCCGAGATCGACGGTCCCGGCCGCGAGACGATCCCCGCCTCCGCGGTCCGCCCGCCGGTCTTCGTCGGCCGCGACTGCCGCGTCGCGCCGGACGCGGTCGTCGGCCCGTACGCGGTCCTCGGCGACGGCTGCCGCATCGATTCGGGCGCGACGGTCGCCGACTCGCTGCTGTGGGACGGCGTCGCGGTCGAAGCCGGCGCGGTCGTCGACTGGGCGATCGTCGCGAGCCGCGCGCGCGTCGGCGCCGGCGCGCGCGTCGGTCACGGCGCGGTGATCGGGCACGACGCGCAGATCGCGCCGGGCGCGCAGGTCGAGGAGAACGCGCGGGTCGCTGCCGAGCGGTAACTCAACCGACCGGGCTCTCGGTTAGAGCTCGTCAGGTCGCGGGTACGAATCTTTCGGCCCAAGCGAGCGTGTCTTACCTGAGGCGAGCTTCACGGAAGAGTCGCTTCCGGACTCGCTATCGCCGGCGACCGCGCATTGCGGACCGGCCTCCACAAGGGGACGACGTTGACTACCCAAGCGCCTCGCATGCTCTTTCTCGGTTCGTTTCCGCCGCGTGAGTGCGGCATTGCGACCTTCATGAAAGACGTCGTGGACAGCTTCGACGCGGCCTACGGCACGCGCAGCGGCGTCATCGCGATCGACGAGCCGGGCGGGGAGAATCGCACCTATCCCGACCAAGTCGTCGCGACGCTCGACCAGAACGACCTCGCCTCGTACCGCCGCGTTGCGGATCTCGTCAACGCCTCGGCGTGCGACGCGCTGAACATCCAGCACGAGTACGGTCTGTTCGGCGGCGACGAGGGCGGCTGGGTTGTCGAGCTCGTCGCCGCGATCCGCAAGCCGGTCGTCACCTCACTGCACACCGTGCTCCCCGAGCCCTCGCCGCAGCACCTGCGCGTGGCGCGCGCGCTATGCGCGACCTCGAGCATGGTCGTCGTGCTCTCGGAGACCGGGCGCGAGATCCTGATCGACCGCTACGACGTCGATCCCGCGAAGATCCGCGTCATCCCGCACGGCGTCCCCGACGTCCCGCTCGCGGACACGGAGGCGGCGAAGCGCCGCATCGGCTTCGGCGGCCGCATGACGATCTCGACGTTCGGCCTCATCAACCGCGGCAAAGGGCTGGAGTACGCGATCGAGGCGATGGGCGCGGTCGTGCGCTCGCACCCCGAGGCGCTCTATCTGATCCTCGGCCAGACGCATCCGGTGATCCGCCGCAACGAAGGCGAGTCGTACCGCCGCGCGCTCGAGCAGAGCATCGCCGAGAACAACCTCGCCGATCACGTGAAGCTCGTCGACAAGTATCTGGACTTCGACGAGCTGCTGGCGTACCTGTCGGCGACCGACGTCTATCTTACGCCGTATCTGAACCCGGTGCAGATCGTGAGCGGGACGCTCGCGTACGCGGTCGGGTGCGGGAAGGCGATCGTCTCGACGCCGTATCTGTACGCGCAGGAGCTGCTGGCGAACGGGCGCGGATTCACCGTTCCGTTCCGCGACGCGTCGGCGATCGCGACGACCCTCGTCGCGCTGCTCGACGATCCGGCGTTGCGTGAAGCGACCGAGCGGCGCGCCTACAAGTACGGCCGCCGCATGACCTGGCCGCACGTCGCGCAGGCGTACGGCGCGCTGTTCGACGAGCTGATCTCCGCCTCGCGTCCCGCGCAGCTCGCGACGTCCGCGTAGCGGCGTCTCCGACCGCGATGCGCGCGTACCGCCGGCCGCCGCTCGATCATCTCCTCGCGATGACCGACGACGTCGGCTTGCTGCAGCACGCGGTCCACGACGTCCCGAACCGTTCCTGCGGCTACTGCACCGACGACGCCGGGCGCGCGCTGATCGTCGCGTGCGACGCGGCGAGCCGGACGGCGACCGCGGCCGACGGCGCGCGGCTCGTGACGACGTACCTCGCGTACCTGCACGACGCGCAGCAGCCCGACGGGTGGTTCCACAACTTCATGGGCTACGACCGCCGCTGGCAGGACCGTTACGGGACGCCGGACGCGGTCGGCCGCGCGGTCTGGGGACTCGGCTACGCCGAGCGCCACGCGCCGCGCGAGAGCTGGCGGATCGTCGCGGGAATGCTGCGCGCCCGTGCGCTCGGCGCGGTGCGGCGGCTGGCGTACGTCCGTTCGCGCGCGTACGCGGCGCTCGGGCTCGCGCACGCGCTCGGCGCGCGGCCGGACGACGAGCCGGCCGTGCGCGCCGTGCTCGACGAGGCGCTCGCGACGATCGCGGGCGCGTTCGACGCGCACGCCGGCGAGGACTGGCAGTGGTGCGAGGACGTGCTGACCTACGACAACGCGCGGCTGTGCGAAGCGCTGATTCGCGGCGGCGCCGTGCTCGAGAACGAGCGGTACGCCGCGATCGGGCTCGCGATGCTGCGGTTCTATTGCGGCGTCGTGCTCGAAGACGATCCGGCGTCGGGCGAGACGATCTTCGTGCCGGTCGGCAACGACGGCTGGTATCCGCGCGGCGGCGTGAAGTCGCGCAACGGCCAGCAGCCGCTCGAGGCCGCCGCGCTGGTCGAGGCGGCGCTCGCGGCGTTCGACGCGACCGGCGATCCGTTCTGGACGACCGTCGCGGAGACCGCGCACGGGTGGTATCTCGGGCGCAACTCCTACGGGCTCGCCGTCGCGACCGAGACCGGCTGCCGCGACGGGATCGGCGAGGGCGGCGTGAACCCGAACATGGGCGCCGAGTCGACGGTCTGCTATCTCATGAGCGCGCTCGCGCTGGCGAAGCGCTCAGCGCGGCCGCTGCGCGTCGCGCGATGAGCGCACGCGTCGTGCGGTGCGCGAGCGCCATGATCGTCAGCATCGGGTTCACGCCGCTCGCGCTCGGAAATACCGAGGCGTCGGCGACGTACAGCCCTTCGACGCCGTAGACGCGGCCTTCCGGATCGATCGCACCCGCGTCCGGCGCGCCCATTCTCGCCGTCCCCATCTGGTGCGCGGAGAAGAGCTGCAGCGGCTCGCGGCGTTCCGCGCGGCGGCGCAGCTCGCGCGCGAACGCTTCGAGCCCGTCGGCGGTCGCGGCCTCGGCGGTCAGCTCGAGCGGATCGGCGTGCAGCGTCGAGACGGCGCGCGCGCCGGCGGCGAAGGCAATCCGTGCCGCGGCGATCAGGCCTTCGGTGAGATGCCGCGCGTCGTACGGATCGAGCGCGTAGCGAATGTCGGCGCGCTCGTCGAGCGCGACGCTTCCTTCGCCGCGGTCGCGGGTGAGCGCGATCAGCGTCGCGCGATTCCGCGCGCTGTTCATCCGCTCGGCGTGCAGCGCGCGGCCGGACCATGGCTGCGCCGACGCCATCAGCCCCGGATGCGAGGGCGCCGCCTCGATCACCACGCCGAAACCGTCGTCGAGATCGGCGAGACCGTCGTACAGCGCCGACTGCATCACGCCGTGCCACGGCTCGACCGGCCGGTCGAACGACGCGGAGAGCGCGCTGACCGGATGCAGGTGCAGGTGCTTGCCGAGATGCGGCGAGACGACGCCGCTGCGCGCCAGGAGCCCCGGCGTCCGCAGCGTCCCCGCGGCGAGGACGACGACCGGCGCGTCGACCGAGAACGTCACACCGTCCGCGGTGACGGCATCGACCCCGCGCGCGATCCGAGCCGCGCCGGATGCCATGTGTGCTCCCGCCGGCTCGTCGAGGCGCACGCGCGTCGCGCGGGCGTTCGCGTACACGCGCGCGCCCGCGGCGACGGCGTCGCGGAGGTACGTCGCTGCGGTGGAGCGCTTGGTGCCGTAGGCGCAGCCGAAGCCGCAGTAGCCGCAGCGGTCGTCGTTGCAATCCGCGTTGCGCGGGATCGCGCGCGCCTCCCAGCCGAGCTGCGCGCAGCCGTCGGCGATCACGGCGTTGTTGCGGTTGTGCGCCGCGGAGACGGTCACGCTGAGCCGCGACTCGACGGCGTCGTACGCGTCCGCCAACTCGGCGGCGAGCGCCGGCCGGCCCAGCGACCGTGCCCATTCGGCCGTCGTCCGCGGCGCGAGCCGCAGCGACGTCGACCAGTTCACCGCGGTCCCGCCGCCGACGCACGCGCCGGCGAGGATCGAGACCGAGAGATCCTCGGTCGAGCAGAGCCCCGCCTCGAGGTAGAGCTGCGCGAACGCCTCCGCTTCGCGCTGCCGCGCCGCGACCGGCTCGAACGCCGGACCGGCCTCCAGCACGACGACCCGCAACCCCGCCTCCGCGAGCAGCGCCGCCGCGACCCCGCCGCCGGCGCCCGATCCGACCACCACCGCATCCGCTGTGAGGACCGCACCGTCCGCCGCGACGACGCCGCCGTTGCCGCGGTCGACCGGCGCGGCGAGCGGCAGCGCGTCGGGCACCATCGGCACGTCCGCCCGCGGCCCGGGGTAGCCGATGCGGTCCCACACCGCGCTCCGGCCGTGCTCGTCGGCGGCGGCGTACGCGGCGAAGAGCGAGAGCCGCGCGAACGCGTCGAACGCCGGCTTCAGCGCCGGGATCCGCGCGAGCCGCAGCAGCGCGCGCTCGCGCCGCGGGCCGTCGAGCCGCGCGAACCCGCGCGGGCGACCGGCGAGCAGCAGCCCCGCGAGCGGGCTCGCCAGCAGGTTCAGGACGAGGGCGAGCTTCGCGCGGCGGTGCGGCGCCAGCCGGTCGAGCGCCGCCGCGACCATCCCCGCGGTCGTTCCGGCGTCCGCGTCGGCGGGCGCGAAGGTCGCCGCGACGGCGTCGAGCGTAGCGCGCTGCGATCTCGTCAGAAGCCCGTTCGCCGCCATAGCCTCTCCTTGCCTGACCAAACGGCCGTTTCGCCCCGTTCTCCGGCCCCAGCGGCCGTGCGACATGTGTCCACTAGGCCAAACTACTGTTGGCGGCGAACATTCACATGATGCTGGCGCAGACCGAACTCCTCAATGACGTCCAGCGCGCGGCCGTCGAGCATACTGATGGGCCCGTGCTGATCTTCGCGGGCGCCGGGTCCGGCAAGACCCGAGTACTGACGCACCGGATCGCGTACCTCCTCGAAAAGAAGAAGGTCTTCCCGGACCGCATCCTGGCCGTGACCTTCACCAACAAGGCCGCCGGCGAGATGAAGTCGCGGCTCGAGCGGATGGTCGGCGCGCCGGCTCGCGACCTCTGGGTCGGGACGTTCCACAGCATGTGCGTCCGGATGCTCCGCCGCGACGGCAAGAAGATCGGGATCGCCTCGAACTTCGCGATCATGGACGACGCCGACCAGCGGGCGATCGTCCGCGACGTCATCGCCGACCTCGACTACGACGAGCGCCAGATCGCTCCGGGCGCCGCGCTCGCCGAGATCTCGAAGGCGAAGAACAACCTCTGGTCCCCCGACCAGTACGAGGAGAAGAA
>DATHLL010000127.1:0-9735 GCA_035488195.1 Candidatus Elarobacter sp.
GCGCTGCACGAACGCGTCGTGCCCGGCGCAGCTCGTCGAGCGCGTGCGGCATTTCTGCTCGCGCGGCGCGATGGACATCGAGGGGATCGGCGACCAGCTCGCGACCGCGCTCGTCGACTCGGGGCTCGTGCGCGACGTCAGCGAGATCTACGCGCTCGACCTGCCGAAGCTGCTGACGCTGCCGCGGATGGCGGAGAAGTCCGCGTCGAACGTCCTCGCGGCGATCGAAGGCTCGAAGCGGCGCGGTCTCGCGCGGCTGTTGTCCGGGCTCGGCATTCGTTTCGTCGGCTCGCAGAACGCGGCGATCCTCGCCGGCGACTTCGGGACGATGGACGCGCTGACGGCGGCGACCGAAGAAGAGCTGCTGCGCAGCGAAGGGATCGGCCCGGAGATCGCTGCCAGCGTCGTGCTGTTCTTCGCGCAGGAGCCGAACCGCGCGATGATCGCGCGCCTGAAGAAAGCCGGCGTCGACCTGACCGCGCCGCTGCGCCCGCGCGAACCCGTCGGCGTGCTCGCGGGCAAGACGCTCGTGCTGACCGGAACGCTCCCGACGCTGACGCGCGACGAAGCCTCGGAGCTCATCGTCGCCGCGGGCGGCAAAGTCAGCGGCTCGGTCTCGAAGAAGACCGCCTACGTCATCGCCGGCGAAGACGCAGGCAGCAAGCTCGCGAAGGCCGAGGAGCTCGGAATCCCCGTCCTCGACGAAGACGGACTGCGCGCGCTGCTCGACGCCACCGGCTGACCGGTCACGCCGGCGGGTCTCCGTCGATCTCCGCGAACATCTCCGTCAGCGTGAACCGGAAGCCGGGCAGCGCCGGATGTTCGAATGTCTCCTCTTCGGTGAAGACTCGTCGTCCGGCGGTGTCGTGCGTCGTGACCGTTCGCGTGCGATCGTCGACGACGATGACGACGTGAGTCCCCGCTCGGAGCAGGGTCGCGATCTTGTCTTCGAGATCGGCGATGCGGTCGCCGGGCGACCGGATCTCGACGGCCGCGTTCGGGGCGACGAGCGGCGTGCCCCATTCGTCCGCGGTCGCGTTCGGCATCCGGTCGTACGCGAGGTACGAGATGTCCGGAACGAGCGGACGAATCACCTCGCCGGGCGGGGAGATGCGAAAGCGCCACTCCGAGCCGACTCTGCCCCGCCCGCGTGCCCACGTGCGCAAGTGCCAGCCGAGCCATATCTGGAGCTCGCTGTGCTTGAGCTTGGGGCTCACTTTTTGCACGGCGCGGCCGCGCAGCCACTCCGTCTCCGGCTTGGTCTCCGGCAGGATGATCTCGCGCTGGATGAGTTTCGCCATTTCGTCTCCACGCCGAGCCCATCACGCGCAGGCTCGGGAACGGCAAGGGGCTCAGAAGATGCGGATCACCGGACCGGGGTGCGGTTCGACGACCGATGCCGCTCCGAGGGCTTCGTCGACGTCGCGGGCGACGACTCCGCGATGCCGCCTTTCGAGCGCGATCTGTCCGGCTCGGCCGTGCCAGTACGCGCCGGCGCGGGCGGCGTCGACCGGTGAGAGGCCTTGCGCGAGGAGCGTCGCGATTACGCCGGTGAGGACGTCGCCCGTGCCGGCGGTCGCGAGCGCGTTCGTTCCGGTCGGATTCAGGTGGATGTTGCCGCCCGGCGCGCCGATCAGCGTCGTGCGGCCTTTGAGCAGCGTGACGACGCCGTGCTCGTCGACGAATGCGCGCAGGCGCGCGAGGCGCTCGCCCGGCGCGATCGTCCCTTTGCCGCTGATCCGCGCGAACTCGCCGGCGTGCGGCGTGATCACCAGCTTCTTGTCGCGATAGGACGGCAGCCGTTTCGCGAGGTGGTAGAGCGCGCTCGCGTCGGCGACGACCGGCAGATCGGTCCCGCCGATCACGCCGTTCACGATCGTCCCGAACGCATCGGAAAGGCCCAGGCCCGGGCCGATCCCGACGCTCGTGCAGCGGTTGGTGAGATCGAGGATCGTCCGCACGGCGCGCTCGGGATCGCGCTCGTCGTACGTCACGACGACCTGCTCGACGAGCTGCATGCGCAGCGCCTGCGCGGCGCCTTCGGTCGAGGCGACGGTGACGTAGCCGGCGCCCGCGCGCGCCGCGCCCCACGCGCACAGGATCGCCGCGCCCGGAAACTGCGTCGATCCCGCGACGATCAGCGGCGCGCCGGAGCTGCGTTTGTCGGCGTCTTCCGGTCGCGCCGGGAGCAGCGCCGCGAACTCGTCCGGGGTGAGCACCTCGGTGCGCGGATCGCCGGCATCGCCGGCGTCCTCCTCGCGCATCCCGATGGGCGCACACCAGAGCTCGCCTGCGAGATCGCGTGCGGGCTCGAAGAAGCACCCGAGCTTCGGCCGCCCGAGCGCGACCGTAGCGACCGCGTGGACGACGTTCTCTCCGGCCGCGCCGGTCGTCGGGTCGATCCCGGTTGGCACGTCGAGCGCGAGCACCGGTGCGCCGCTCGCGTTCATGGCGTCGACGAGCTGCGCGCTGCGCGCGTCGAGCGGCAGCCGCGCGTTCACGCCGAGCACCCCGTCGAGGATCAGCGCCGCGTCGCGCAACACCGCCGGCTCGGGCGGAAACGGCCGCTCTTCGACGCCCGCACGCAACGCCGCATCCCACCCGTCGCGGCGGGCCTCGCTGCCGCTCACGCCCGGATCGCCGTACACGATACGCCGCCGCGCACCGCGGTACGCCGCGAGCGCCGCATAGGCGTCGCCGCCGTTGTTTCCGCCCCCGGCGACCGCAACCACCGCGCCGGCCGCGCTGCTCGCATCACCTCGCGGCTCCGACGACGATCCGTCACGCGGCCCGCGCGCATACCGGTCGATCAGCGTCGCGATCGCTTCGCCGGCGGCGCGCATCAGCGCGACCTCGCCGTCGCGCGCGACGGCTGCGGCGTCGATCGCGCGCATCTGCGCCGCGGTGACGGCGCGCATCAGCCTTCGAGCACGACGACCGCGGCGGCGGTCGTCGCGGTGTGCGTGATCGTCAGGTGGATCGCGCGGACGCCGCGCCGCTCGAGCAGCTTCTCGTAGCCGCGGTAGAACCGGATCACCGGCTTCCCGCTGCGCTCGTGCGAGACGCCGACCGCGCCCCACGGGATCGCGTGACCGAACGCCTTCCGCGTCGCCTCCTTCGCCGCGAAGAAGCCGGCCAGCCGCTCGGGCCAGTTCCGCTTGCGCATTGCGTACGCCATCTCTTCCTCGGTGTAGACCTTGCGAGCGAACCGCGCGCGCGCCGCCTCGTCGAAGCGATAGCGCTCCACCTCCGCGAGATCGATCCCGATGCCGACGATCATCGCGCATCCTTCGACAAGCTCAGGATGACACCCGACAAGCTCCGGTCGATACCCGGCCTGTGGAGAGACCGCCCAGGACTCGTTCGCGCGCGGACCGAACGACGGGCTCCGGCGTGCGCGAGATCAGCATCGTACCGATCAACGCGATCGACGCGGGATTGCTCACCCGGCTGGCGCTGTGCCTGGAGGAGCGCTTCCTGGCCGCTGCCGTCGTCCGCGCCGCGCTCGCGGTCCCGAAGACCGCGCTGAACGTCACGCGCGGCCAGCTCTTCTTCGCCTCGCTGGCGAGCAGGTTAAGCTCCGCTTATGAGACGCGCGACGAGCTCATCCTCGGCGTGACCGACTACGATCTCTACAAGACCTCGCACCCGTTCGTCTTCGGGTCCTCGAGCGAGGCGCAGCGCTGCGCGGTCGTCTCCCTGCACCGCCTCCGCTCGGAGTTCTACGGCGACCCGCCCGACGAGAACGCGCTCTTCCAGCGGCTCTTGAAGGAGAGCGTCCACGAGATCGGCCACGCGCTCGGCCTCAAGCACTGCTACAACGCGCGCTGCGCGATGTACTACTCGAACTCGGTCTTCGACACCGACAACAAGTTCTCGCACTTCTGCGACACCTGCGAGCGACGCAGCCGAGCGAACCGCTCCGCCTAAGGCCGGTCGGCCCTTCGTCCGATGAGGTGAGGAGCGGGCTGCGCCTTGGTGGTGCCGTGCCGCTGTCTGTGCCGCCCCCGAGGAGTCGTTGAGCCTGAACTTCCAGCGTCTCACCGCCGTTCGACCGCGCCCCACCCCCGCGGTCCGCATCGCCGTTGCCGCCGTCGCGCTCGCCGCCGCCGTCGCGCTCGCCGTCTCTCTCGTGCGCGCCGCGAGCGCGCCGGCCGGAGCAGCGCTCGCCGCCGCCGCGCTCTTCCTCATGGGCGCGCTGCTCGCGTGGTTCGCAGGCGCGCCGCCCGCGGACGCCGGCGGGCTCGCCCGCGCGGCCGGCTCCGACCGTCTCGCGCTTCCTCCGGAGTCGCCGCTCGGGCGCAACATCGCCGCGCTGGCGACCGGTGTCCGCGAAGTCGCCGCCGGCGATCTCACCAAGAACCTGGCCGTCGCGGAAGGCCCGCTCGCGGAGCTCGGGATCGGCCTGAACAAGCTGATCTTCGGGATGCGCGACTTCCTCAGCACCCTGCACGAGGAGACGGAACGGCTCGGCGCGGCCGGCGGCGATCTGCAGTCGACCGCCTCGGCCTCGCTCGCCGTGATCGAAGGCGGCGCGATCGCGCAGAAGCAGCTCGAGGACGGGATCGTCGAGCAGTCGCAGATCGTCGAGGGCGCGCTCGCCAAGGTGCGCGCGATGACCGACGCGATCGCCGAGCTGGCCGGCTCCGCCGAGCAGCAGACGCGCACGCTCGACGAGACCGCGGTCAACGTCAGCTCGATGTCGGCGTCGATCGAGGAGGTCTCGGCGCAGGTCGACTCGCTGCTCGCGATCTCCTCGGAGACGACGCTGACCGCCGACCGCGGCGGCAGCGCGATCCACACCATCGTCGACGCGATGGCGACGATCCGCGGGACGATCGCCGACCTCGGCAACGACATCCGCCGCCTCGGCGAGAACTCCGAGCAGATCGGCGACATCGTCAAGGTCATCGACCGGATCGCCGAGCAGACGAATCTGCTCGCCCTGAACGCCGCGATCGAGGCCGCCCGCGCCGGCGAGCACGGCCGCGGGTTCGCCGTCGTCGCCAGCGAGATCCGCAAGCTCGCCGACGGCAGCGTGCAGGCGACCAAGGAGATCGCCGGCCACATCGGCTCGACGCAGTCTGTCGTCGCGCAGGTCACCGAGGCGATGACGCGGCTGAACGAGCGCCTCGAGCAGAGCGTCACCTCGACCGACAGCGCCTCCGCGGCGCTGCGCGACATCGTCACGACCGTGATGGACGCGAACCGCCAGATCACGCAGATCAGCTCGGTCGCCCGCTCGATGTCGGAGAACACGTTCCTCGTCATTCGCTCGATCGAGGAGATCACGACCTCGGTCGCCGCGAACCTCGCCGCGACGACGCGGATGGCCTCGCAGTCGGGCGAGGTCTCGAGCGCGTTCGACGCCATCACCGCGATCAGCTCGCAGAACGCCTCGTCGGTCGAGGTGCTCACCTACGTCAACGCCGAGGTCACCTCGGCCGCCCAGCGGATCGTCGAGTCGGTCGAGGAGATGAGCCGCCGCGCCGCCGCGATCGACGGACAGCTCGGGCGCTACACCATCAGCGACACGCATCGGAACATCACGGAGGGGACACCGGTATGAAGCTCGGGCTGAGAACGAAGCTCGTCGGGACGCTGGTCGGCGCGATCGTCATCTCGACGGCGATCAGCGCGATCGCCGCGCGCAACACGATGGCGACCGATCTGAACAAGCTCGCGGCGCAGCAGGTCGGGAGCGGCTCGACCGGCTTCGCGGGCTACTGGGACGGCAAGCGGGATCTCGTCAAGCTGATGGTCGGCCAGGCCGCGATCAACGACGTGATCCGCCGCGGCACCGCCGCGCACGCGCGGAACCTCGACGGAACGCTGCAGGGGATCGCGCATCAAGGCGGCCTCTCGTTCCTGACCGTCGTCGACGCGCACGGCGTCGTCGTGGCGCGCGCGACCGGCGGCCGTGCCGGGATGAAGCTGGCGTCGCCGTTCGTGTCGCGCGCGCTCGCGGGCGAGACGGTCAGCACCGCCGCGACGATCCCGCACGACGAGCTCGTCCCCGAGCTGCTCGAGCCGCAGATCGAGTCGACGACGCCGGGCCGCGAAGGGCTGACCGAAGGGCTCGGGATCGTCTCGGCGGTCCCGATCTCGGACGCCAACGAGCGGACGATCGGCGCGGTCTACGGCGGGATCGTCGTCGATCACTACTACGACGTCGTCGACCAGGCGGCGCACGCGCTCGGCGGCAAGGCCGCGGTGATCTTCGAGGGCGAGCTGATCTCGAGCTCGATCACGCGCCCCGACGGCACGCGGCTCGTCGACGACGGCGCCTCCGAGCCGATGAAAGCACTCAAGCAGCCGTTCTACGGGATCGACCGCGAAGGCGGCGTCGACTACCTCGTGCGCGTCGAGCCGATCATGAACGACCAGATGCAGGTCGTCGCGACGCGCTGGTTCGGCGTCCCGCTCTCGATGTTCACCGACGTGCAGCAGCACACGATCACCTCGCTGGTGCTGTGGGGACTGCTCGGCGCGCTGATCGGTCTGGCGATCGGGCTGCCGATCATCGAGCGCCTCGGCCGCCAGCTCAGCGCGCGCAGCCGCCAGGTGCGCGAGTCCGCGAAGGAGCTCTCGGTCGTGATCGTCGGCAGCGAGGTCTCGGGCGACCACGTCGCGCAGACGCGCGCGGCGGTCGAGCGCCAGGGCGATCTGCTGATGCAGGCCGCGACGGAGGTTCCGCACGGGTCGTCCGATCACAACGTGCTGACCGCGACCGGCGTCTCCGAGAAGATCCTTACGGCCTCTGCGCTGAACGCGGAGATCCTCGGCGACATCGTCGTGATCGACACGCTGGCTTCCGAGATGGCGTCGCGCACGCAGCAGGCCGTCGCGCGCGTCGGCGAGCTGAACGAAGTCGCGAAGGGCCTCGACGAGCTGGTGACCGGATCGAGATGAGTCGCGATGGCTGACGTCGTCCTGTTCTTCTCCTCGAACGCCGACACGATGATCGCCACCAAGGCGCTCAAGGACGGCGGCGTCGCGGCGAAGATGATCCCGAAGCCCGCGCACGTGAACGCGTCGGCGAACCTGGCGCTGAGCGTCGACGGGGCCGCCGAGTCGGCCGCGATCGCGGCGCTCGGCAAGGCCAACGTCGCGCTCGGCGGGGTCAGCCGCTAGACCACGCGGGCGTCGGCGAGGTGGACGAGCCGCTCGCGGCCGTCCACCTCGAGGACGAGGCCGCCGTCGTCGCCCAGCCGCAGCGCGGTCCCTTCGACGAGCTCGCCGCTCGCGTCGAGCCGCAGCCGGTACGGCCGCCCGCGCAGCCCCGCCCGCTCTTCCCACGCGCGCGCCGCGTCGTCCGGGCGCGCCAGCACGCCGGTCAGCGCGTCCATCGCCCCCAGGACGCCCGCGAGGACCGCTTCTCGCTCGACGCCGGGCGCGGCGTCGGAGAGGTACGCCGGGGGCGGGTCGATCGCGGCGATCGCGCGGTCCGGCGGGCGGCGGACGTTCAGCCCGATCCCGCAACCGACGAACGCCTCGGCGCCGGCGACGCGCGAGACGCAGAGGATCCCGCCCGCCTTGCGCGCCGCGCCGTCCGGGCCGGCCGACGGCCACAGATCGAGGTCGTTCGGCCAGCGCAGGTCGAGCCGCACGCCGCATGCTGCCTCGACGCCGTCGGCGACCGCGAGCGCGGTCCAGAACGGCACGGCCCACAGCGCCTGCGCCGCGACCGTGTCGGGGAGGACCGTGGTGAACGTCAGCCCGCTTCCGGCCGGTGCGATCCAGCTCCGGCCCGCTTTCCGGCCGCGTCCGGCGCGCTGGAACTCTGCGACCAACGTCGCACCGCTCGCTCGCGGATCGCCGAGCAGCGCGGCTGCGTCGTCGTTCGTGCTCGCGGTCTCGCGCACGTAGCGGACGCCGGCGAAGCGCGTGCCGGCGAGCGCGGCGCGCACGCGCGCGACGTCGAGGAGAGGTGCGTCATCGTCCGGCACGTATAGCACGTCCGCTATGGCAGTCGAACGGACCTTGATCCTCGCGAAGCCCGATGCGGTCGTCCGCGGGCTCGTCGGCGAAATTCTCGCGCGCTTCGAGCGGCGCGGCTACGTGATCCTCGGATTGAAGCTGATGCACGTGACGGTGGAGCAGGCGCGCCGCCACTACGCCGAGCACGAGGGCAAGGGCTTCTTCCAAGGGCTGGTCGACTACATCACGAGCGAACCGATCGTCGCGATGGTGATCGAAGGCGAGGACGTGATCGAAGGCTGCCGCTCGACGATCGGCGCGACGAACCCGATCAAAGCCGCGCCCGGCTCGATCCGTGGCGACTACGGCCAGACGATCGGCCGCAACCTCGTGCACGGTTCCGACTCCGCGGAGTCGGCGGCGCGCGAGGTCGCGATCTTCTTCCGCGACGACGAGCTGTTCGTGCGCGGGAACGTTCTCGGCGACTGGGTGGCGGCGAAATAGTGTCTTCGATCGAGTCGCTGCGCGGCGGCGGACGGCCGCTGATCGAGAGCGTGCGCGCGCGAGAGATCCTCGACTCGCGCGGAAACCCGACGGTCGCCGTCGCGGTCGCGACGTCGTTCGGCGCGGTCGAAGAGGCGATGGTGCCGTCGGGCGCGTCGACCGGCGCGTACGAGGCGGTCGAGAAACGCGACGGCGACCCGAAGCGCTACGGCGGGAAGGGCGTGCTCAAGGCGGTCGGCGCGGTGAACGAGATCATCGGCCCGGCGATCGAAGGGATGGACGCGACCAACCAGCGCGAGATCGACCGCGCGCTGATCGAGCTCGACGGGACGCCGAACAAGGCGAACCTCGGTGCGAACGCGTTGCTCGGTGTCTCGCTCGCGATCGCCCGCGCGGCGGCGGTCTCGGTCGGCGTCCCGCTGTACCGCTACCTCGGCGGTCCGGCGGCGGCGACGCTCCCAGTTCCGATGATGAACGTGATCAACGGCGGGAAGCACGCCGAAGGCGCGCTGCAGTTCCAGGAGTGCATGATCGTTCCGCTCGGCGCGCCGACGTTCGCCGAGGCGATCCGGTACGGCAGCGAGGTGTTCCACGCGCTCGGCAAGATGCTGCACGACGCGGGCCACCAGACGCTGGTCGGCGACGAAGGCGGGTACGCGCCGAAGCTCGACTCGATCGACGAAGCGCTGCAGCTGCTCGTGAACGCGATCGAGAAGGCCGGCTACGCGCCGGGCGACGACATCGCGATCGCGCTCGACCCGGCCTCGACCGAGTTCTACCGTGACGGGAAGTACTGGCCGCACATCCCCGACGATCACCCGCTCGACGCGGCGCAGATGGTCGGCTTGTACGAGGGCCTGTGCGCGAAGTACCCGATCGTCTCGATCGAGGACGGCCTCGCCGAGGACGACTGGGCCGGCTGGAACCTGCTGAACGCGACGCTGGGCGCGCGCGTGCAGCTCGTCGGCGACGACCTGTTCGTGACCAACGTCGAGCGGCTCGAGCGCGGGATTCGCGAGGGCTCGGCCAACGCGATCCTGGTGAAGGTGAATCAGATCGGGACGCTGACCGAGACGCTCGACGCGGTCGAGACCGCGCACAAGGCGGGCTACCGGGCCGTGATCTCGCACCGCTCGGGCGAGACCGAGGACACCACGATCGCCGACCTCGCGGTCGCGACGGGGGCGGGCCAGATCAAGACCGGCTCGCTCGCTCGCAGCGACCGGGTCGCGAAGTACAACCGCCTGATGGCGATCGCCGATGAACTGGGGCCGACCACGGCGCGTTATCCCGGAAAGAGAGCCTTCGCCG
>DATHLL010000128.1:0-2239 GCA_035488195.1 Candidatus Elarobacter sp.
GACGGTCACCGTCGCGCCCGGCGACAACACGATGATCCACGTCGCGGTCGAGCTGACGCAGGAAGGCGACGTGCTGGTCGTCGTCCCGACCTCGCCGTGCGAGGACGGCTACTTCGGCGACCTCTTCGGCGGCGCGCTCAAAGCGCGCGGCGTGCAGGGGCTGATCCTCGAAGCCGGCTGCCGCGACGTGCGAACGCTCGAGGAGATGGGATTTCCCGTGTGGTCGAAGACGATCTCCGCGCAAGGGACGGTGAAGGAGACGCTCGGCGACATCAACCTCCCCGTCGTGTGCGCGGGCCGGCGCGTCGAGCCGGGCGACGCGATCGTCGCCGACGACGACGGCGTGCTGGTCGTGCCGCGCGCGCGGATCGCGGAGGCGCTCGACGCGTCGGCGGCGCGGGTCGCGAAAGAGACGAAGAACCGCGCGCGCTTCGCCGCAGGCGAGGTCGGGCTCGACGTGTACGGGATGCGCGAGAAGCTCGCCGCGAAGGGCCTCGCCTACTACGACGACGCGCGCGCATACGCGGAGGGACGACGCTCGTGACGCAGACCGCGATTCCGTGCACGCTGATGCGCGGCGGCACCTCGAAAGGCCCGTTCTTCGTGGCATCGGATCTGCCGAGCGATCCCGACGTGCGCGACCGCGTGCTGCTAGCCGCGATGGGCTCGCCCGACGCGCGCCAGATCGACGGGATCGGCGGCGCCGACACGCTGACCAGCAAGGTCGCGATCGTCTCGCCCGCGACGCGCGAGGACGCCGACGTCGACTATCTATTCCTCCAAGTCGTCCCCGACGAACCGCGCGTCGACGCCTCGCAGAACTGCGGCAACATGCTGGCCGGGATCGGCCCGTTCGCGATCGAGCGCGGGCTCGTGCGCGCGACCGGCGAGGAGACGAAGGTTCGCATCCACATGGTGAACACGGCGAGCATCGCCGTCGCGACGGTGCAGACGCCGGGCGGGCGCGTGCGCTACGACGGCGACGCGCGGATCGACGGCGTCCCGGGAACCGCCGCGCCGGTCGTGATCGACTTTCTCGACATCGCCGGCTCGAGCACCGGCGGGAAGCTGCTGCCGACCGGGAACGCGCGCGACGTGGTCGAGGGCGTCGAGTGCACGCTGATCGACAACGGAATGCCGGTCGTCGTGATGCGCGCCTCGGACTTCGGCAAGACCGCGCACGAGCCGCCCGACGAGCTCGAAGCCGACGCCGAGCTGAAGGCGCGCGTCGAGCGCGTGCGGCTCGCGGCCGGGAAGCTGATGAACCTCGGCGACGTGACGAACAAGAGCGTGCCGAAGATGTGCCTGGTCGGGACGCCGGAGCACGGCGGCGCGGTCGCGACGCGCAACTTCATCCCGAAGAAGGTGCACAAGGCGATCGGCGTGTTCGGCGCGGTGAGCGTGGCGACGGCCTGCGCGTACCCGGGCAGCGTCGCGGCGGAGATCGCGGGCGGCGGCGGGACGCTAGGCGCGCGGACGCTGGAGATCGAGCACCCGACCGGGTTCTTCACCGTCGAGATGATGCTCGCCGACGACGGGACCGGGAAACCGCGCGTCGAGCGCTCGGCGCTGCTGCGCACCGCGCGCGCGCTGATGCGCGGCGAGGTGCTGGTGCCGAGCACCGTCTGGGACAACACGCTGCAAGGAGCCCTCGCGTGATCGTCGACTGCCACGGCCACTACACGACGGCGCCGAAAGCGCTGCAGGACTTCCGCGACGCGCAGATCGCCGCGCTCGCGGACGGCTCCGCGGCGCCGTCGCCCGACGACATCCGAATCGGCGACGACGAGATCCGCGCAAGCCTCGAAGGCGCGCAGCTCAAGCTCCAGCGCGAGCGCGGAACCGATCTGACGATCTTCTCGCCGCGCGCCTCCGCGATGGCGCACCACGTCGGCACCGAGGCGACTAGCATCGCCTGGACGCGCGCGTGCAACGACCTGATCGCGCGCGTCTGCGAGCTGTACCGGCAGAACTTCGTCGGCGTCTGCCAGCTCCCGCAATCGCCCGGCGCACCGCCCGCGAACAGCATCCCCGAGCTCGAGCGCTGCGTGAACGAGCTGGGCTTCATCGGCTGCAACCTGAACCCCGATCCGTCGGGCGGGCACTGGACGAGCCCGCCGCTGACCGACCGCCACTGGTACCCGCTCTACGAGAAGATGGTCGAGCTCGACGTCCCCGCGATGGTGCACGTGAGCTCGTCGTGCAACCCGAACTTCCACGCGACCGGCGCGCACTACCT
>DATHLL010000129.1:0-2289 GCA_035488195.1 Candidatus Elarobacter sp.
ATGGGCGGCCCGCACGGCAAGGACGACCTGCGCACGTACCTCGCGGCGCTGCGGCGCGCGGTCGGGTCGCGGGTGCTGCTGATCGCGACGATCGAGGACCCGTACCTCGAGCACCTCGACCAGTCGAAGTTCCCGTACCGCGAGATCGCCCGCGACGCCGACGTGCTCCAGCCGATGACGTACTGGCGAATGATGGGTCCCTGGGATACGGTCCCGAAGGTGCAGACCGCGATCGCCGGCTCGGTCGCGCTCGTGCGGCGGCTCGCCGAGCGCGATCTTCCGATCGACGTCGGCGCGCAGACCGGCGTCCTCTCGAAGCGCGGCGCGCCGCCCGGCGAAGAGCTCGCGGCGGCGATCGAGGCGAGCCGCCGCGCCGGCGCGATCGGCGTCACGTTCTACGACTGGAACGGCACCGGCCCCGAACAGTGGCAAGCGATCGCGAACGCCGCTTGGTAGCTCGCCGCTCCGTGCGAGCGGGGAGTTCTCGCGGTGCTCGGCCAACGATACGGCGCATCGATGCTACCCGAGCTCTTGGCGTGGTTCACCGGAAAGGAACAGAACCGGCGGAAGTTTCCCCGCAAGCGGAAGCCCTACCGCGCGGCCTATAGCCTCGACGGGAAGTCGACGCGCGCGGCGATCGGGCTCGACGTCAGCGGCGGCGGGCTGTGCATCCTCACGCAGGAGCCGGTCGGGCGCGAGGAGTTCGAGGTGCGCGTCGTCCTCGACGAGCGCAACCTGCGGATGCGCGTCAAGGTGGTGTGGCACGACAACGTGCAGCACCAGGGCCGCAAGGTCTGGCGGTACGGGACGCGCTTCACCGGGATCCCGGCCGACGACTGGGACGCGATCATTCGCTACACCACGGATCGGCCCGTCGCCGACGCGAACAAGGCGCAGGAAGAGCTGACCTCCGTCCGCATGACGCCGGACGACACGGCGCGCCTGCTCCCGCGCGAGCTGCAGAACCGGCTCCTCTCGATGCTGGTCGAGCGCCGCCGGCTGGCGCCGCTCGTCGACCGCCACACCCCGCTGGTGCAGTACTTCTACTCGGGGATCGTGCGCCACAACGAGAAGCTGATGCATCGCCTGGTCATCCAGTCGAAGGTGGTCGGCCCGGAGCACGACGAGCTGTTCGAGACGCGGTTCGTCTTCGACGAGTCCGGCAAGAACGTGCAGATCCTCAACTGAAAGGCGTCGCGTGCACCGGAAAACCGCGCTGATCACCGGCATCACCGGTCAGGACGGCTCGTACCTCGCCGAGTTCCTGCTCGCCCAGGGCTACCGCGTCGTCGGGATGACGCGCCGCTCGTCGACCGACGTGCACGAGCGGATCCAGCACGTCGTCGACGAGATCGCGATCGTCTCCGGCGACCTGCTCGACCAGAGCTCGATGACCTCGATCGTCGCCGAGACGCGTCCCGACGAGATCTACAACCTGGCCGCGCAGTCGTTCGTCCCGACCTCGTGGACGCAGCCGGTCCTCACCGGCGAGTTCACCGCGCTCGGCGTGACGCGCGTGCTCGAAGCGATCCGCGCCGTCGACCCGTCGATCAAGTTCTACCAGGCGTCGAGCTCGGAGATGTTCGGCAAGGTGCAGACGACGCCGCAGAACGAGTCGACGCCGTTCTACCCGCGCTCGCCGTACGGCGTCGCAAAGGTCTACGGCCACTGGATCACCGTGAACTACCGCGAGTCGTACGGCATCTACGCTTGCAGCGGTCTCCTGTTCAACCACGAAAGCCAACGCCGCGGCAAGGAGTTCGTGACGCGGAAGATCACCGACGGGGTCGCGCGGATCAAGCTCGGGATGCAGGAGAAGCTGCATCTCGGAAACCTCGACGCGCAGCGCGATTGGGGGTTCGCCGGCGACTACGTGAAGGCGATGTGGCTGATGCTGCAGCAGCCGCGGCCCGACGACTACGTGATCGCGACGGGGCGGACGCACGCGGTGCGCGACTTCGTGCGGCTCGCGTTCGCGGCGGCCGATCTCGATTGGGAGGATCACGTCGTCGTCGATCCGCGCTACTACCGGCCGGCCGAGGTCGATCTGCTGGTCGGCGACGCGTCGAAGGCGCGGCGCGTCCTCGGGTGGGAGCCGGAGACGACGTTCGAGGAGCTCGTCGAGCAGATGGTGCGCGCCGATCTCGAGCGGCTGCGGCCGTTCGCGCCGGCGTGACGTGCGCGTCCTCGTCACCGGCGCGCGCGGCTTCGCCGGCCGCCATCTGACCGCGGCGCTGCGCGCGCGCGGCCACGACGTCGTCGAAGCGGACCGCTCCGCGCCCGGCGCCG
>DATHLL010000130.1:0-6372 GCA_035488195.1 Candidatus Elarobacter sp.
AGGGGTTGTTCGTCAGCAGCATGACGAGGCGGTCGACCCCGATCCCGATGCCGGCCGTCGGGGGCATGCCGTACTCGAGCGCGGTGACGAAGTCCCAGTCGGGCGGCGGCACCTCTTCGTCGCCCGCTTCCTTCTCCGCGAGCTGAAGCTCGAAGCGCTTCCGCTGATCGTCGGGATCGTTCAGCTCGGTGAACGCGTTCGAGAGCTCCATGTGACCGGCGAAGAGCTCGTACCGCTCGGTCAGCTCGCGGTCGTCGCGCATGCGCTTCGCGAGCGGCGAGAGCACGACGGGATAGCCGTACACGAACGTCGGCTGCAGCAGATGCGGCTCGACGATGCGCTCGAACAGCTTGTCCAGCGCGTGCGCGTGCGTCGGTGACTCGGGGATGCCGAACGCGCGCAGCTGTGCGAAGCACGCCGACGGGTCGAGCAGCTGCTCGCGCACGATGCCGCCGTACTCCTCGAACGCTTCGAGGTAGCCGATGCGACGGAAGGGCACGGCGAACGAGATCGCATCCTCGCCGTGCAGGATCGTCTCCGAGCCGTGCACGGTGTGCGCGAGGTGCGCCATCAGCTCCTCGTTGAAGCGCATCATGTCGGTGACGTCCCAGTACGCCGCGTACAGCTCGAGCATGGTGAACTCGGGGTTGTGCGTGTGGTCGATCCCCTCGTTGCGGAACGTCCGCCCGATCTCGTAGACGCGCTCCATGCCGCCGACGATCAGCCGCTTGAGGTACAGCTCGGTCGCGATGCGCAGCTTGAGCTCGATGTCGAGCGCGTTCGAGCGCGTGAGGAACGGCCGCGCGCTTGCGCCGCCGGCGAGGTTGAGCAGCACCGGCGTCTCGACCTCGAAGAAGCCTTGCGCGTCGATGAAGCGCCGCATCTCCGAGACGATCTTCGAGCGCGCGAACATCACGTCGCGCACGTGCGGGTTGACGATCAGGTCGACGTAGCGGCGGCGGTAGCGCTTCTCGACGTCCTGCAGACCGTGCCACTTGTCGGGGAACGGCTGCAGCGCTTTCGCCAGCACCTCGAACGAGCCCACGTAGAGCGAGAGCTCGCCGGCCTTCGTGCGGAACACGAAGCCGCGCGCGCCGATGACGTCGCCGCGCTCGACCTCCTTCGCGAGCGCGAACGCCTCCTCGCCGACGTCGTTCGCGCGGACGAAGAGCTGGAACCGCCCGGTGCGGTCGTGCAGGTCCCAGAAGATGACCTTGCCCTGGCCGCGCACGCTCATCACCCGGCCGGCGAGCGACCAGGCGTGCTCCTCGTCGCGGCCCTGCTCGCCGAGCTCGGCGTAGCGCGCGGCGAGCTCGGCGGCGTGCGCGCCGACGTCGTACCGCGTCGCGGCGAACGGATCGGTGCCGCGCTCGCGCAGCGCGGCCAGCTTCGCGCGGCGCGCCGCGATCAGTTCACCGTGCATGAAGCACCGGGCGGATGAACCCTCTACGAGGCTTTCTTGGTTTTCTTCGGGTCCTTGTTGATCGACTCGATCTTGTACTTCATCTGGCCGCGCGGCGTGGTGACGTCGACCGTCTCACCCTTTTTGCGGCCCATCAGCGCGCGCCCGAGCGGCGACTCGTTCGAGAGCCGCGCGTTCTTCGGGTCCGCTTCGGCGGAGCCGACGATGGTGAACTCGTGCGAGGTCCCGGAGCTCGTCTCTTTGACCTTGATCGTCGCGCCGAGATGGACTTCGTCGGCGACGTAGTCCGACGCGTCGATCACGCGCGCGTTGCGGATCATCGCCTCGAGCTTGAGGATGCGCCCTTCGACGAACGCCTGCTCCTGCTTCGCGTCCTCGTACTCGGCGTTTTCGGAGATGTCGCCGAATTCTTTCGCTTGGCGGATGCGTTCGTTGACCTCGCGCCGGTGCACGGTCTTGAGCTCGTCGAGCTCGTCCTCGAGCTTCTTGAGCCCGTCACGGGTCAAAACGATTTCTTTGTCGTTCAAAAGCGACTCCCGGTCACGGTCCTACCCCGGCCGAAACGCCGCCGCGAACCGCGCGGCCGCGCCAGAGCGCCAGGGGAAGCCCGATGATTGCTGAGGCGGCTATAAATACCCTCGTCCAGACGTCGTCAGTTTTTAGCGCCAGTACCAGGATCGCTCCCAGGATCGTGGCCGCCGTGCCGGGGAGCAGGACGCCGGTCCAGCGCGCGCCGCGCTCGCCGGCGAAGACGCGGGCCGAGGCGGCGGCCGTCATCACGAACAGCACACCGAGGAACCAAGCCGTCCCCTGGAGTGCGAACGCGAACGCGTCCTTCGCCTTCGGCGAGAGACCGGCGGCGAACGCGAAGGCGAGCGAGAGGACCGCGATCAGCACGATCGAGGCGGCCGGCTCGGCGCGCCGGTCGAGCGCGCCGAGGGCGCGGGGCAGCAGCCCGTCGCGGCCCATCGCGTAGACGCTCCGCGTCAGGTAGACGAGCGTGGTCTGCAGCGACGCGGCGAGCGAGACGAGGACCGTGACGCTGAGGACGCGCGGCCACGCCCCGCCGAGGAGGTCGCCGACGTAGGCGAGCGCGTCGCTCTCGTGCGCGCCGAAGCCCGCCGCGCTGCCGATCCGGGTGAACGCCCAGATCGAGGCGAGCAGCACGGCGCTCGTCAGCGCGAGCCCCGCCAGCCCGCCGGCGCCGGGGACGCTCGGCCCGCCGTGCGCCTCCTCCGCGGTCGATGCCGAGACTTCCCAGCCGTCGATCATCCAGATGCCGACCACGATGGCGCCGGCGATCCCGCCCCAGCCGAGCGGCGTCGCGGCGAACGCGACCGCGCCGGGGCGCGGATGCGCCGCGGCGAGCGCCGCCGCGCCGCCGAGCACCACCAGCTCCGCGACCAGCAGCACCAGCGCCAGCATCGCGGTCGGGCGGATCCCGTACCACAGCAGCAGCGCGCCGGCGGCGATCCACGCGCAGGCGACGAGCGCGACCGCGAGCCCGTTCTCCGCGAGCGCGGGTGCGATGAGATCGAGCGTGTACGTCCCGGCCGGGAGCGCCGTCGCGAGGACCGCGAAGACGTTCGCGACCAGCAGCACCCACGCGCCGTACGCGCCGGCCGCCGGCCCGAACGCGGCGCGGATCCACGCGTACGACGAGCCCGCGTCGCGCATCCGCTCGCCGAGCCGCCGGTAGCCGGCCGCGATCATCGCCATCAGCACCGCGACCAGCGCGAGCGCGAGCCAGGTCCACCGCCCCGCCGCGGCGATCATCGCGGCCATCGTCGTCGCCAGCGAGAACGCCGGCCCCATCGCCGCCGCCGCGACGACGATCAGATCGCGCAGCGCGAGGACGCGGCGCAGATGCGGCGCCGCACCCGAGGGGCTCGCGGCGAGCGTGTCGTCCGTCACCGCGGTCTGCGCAGCAGCGAGTTCCGGTACCCGTAGACGGCGTACACGATCAGGCCGACCGCGAACCAGATCAAGAACCGCAGCCAGGTGAGCCCGTCGAGCCCCTCGAGCGTGAGCCACGCGCACAGCGCGATCCCGGCGAACGGCACGACGACCGGTCCGAACGGGACGCGGAACGGCCGCGCCGCGTTCGGGTGCGTGAGGCGCAGCGCCATGACGCCGGCGCAGACGATCACGAACGCCGAGAACGTGCCGATGTTGACGAGCTTCAGCAGGCTCGCGAGCGGGACGACCGCGGCGACGACCGCGACGACCGCTCCGGTGATCAGCGTCGTGGTCACCGGCGTCTGCGTGCGCGGGTGGACGCGGCCGAACGCGCGCGGGAGCAGCCGGTCGCGCGACATCACGTAGAAGATGCGGACCTGTCCGAGCAGCGAGGTCAGCATCGAGGCGAACGTCCCGGTCACCGTCCCCGCGAGCACGAGGCCGAACAGGATCGGGTTCGAGCCCGCGTGGACGACGGCGTCGACCATCCCGGAGTCGGGGTTGATCTTGTCCCACGCGACGACCCCGACCGCGACCGCGGCGACCGCGGTGAACAGCACCGCGCCGACGATCAGCGAGCCGATGATCGCGCGCGGGACGTCGCGCACCGGGTCGCGCGCCTCCTCGCTCGCGACCGTCACCGTGTCGAACCCGATGTACGCGAAGAACACCAGCGCGGCGCTCGCGACGATCCCGTGCATCCCGAGCGGCGCGAAGGGATGGTACGCGCCCGGGCGGATCGCGCCGGCGAGGAAGACGACGAACGCGATCAGCGCGACGAGTTGGATGACGACCAGCGTCGAGTTCGTCCCCGCCGACTCGCGGATTCCGACCGCGAGCAGCGCCGCGAGCAGCAGGATCGAAACCGCCGCGATCGCGTCGACCTGCGAGTGTGCGAGATCGAGCCGGCCGTTTGCGAACGCGAGGTTCGCCGTCTGCGCCCACGCCGGCAGCGCGACCCCCGCTTTCGCCAGCAGTTGCTGGAGCGAGGCCGACAGCGTCGCCGCGAGCGGCGCGACCGAGAAGCCGTACTCGAGGATGAGATCCCAGCCGATCACCCAGGCGACGAACTCGCCGAGCGCGGCGTACGCGTAGGTGTACGCGCTCCCCGCGACCGGGACCATCGAGGCGAGCTCGGCGTAGCACAGCGCGACGAAGACGCAGGTGATCCCCGAGAGCGCGAAGGCGAGGATCACCGCGGGGCCGGCGGCGTTCGAGCCGGTCCCGACCGTCGAGAAGATTCCGCCGAGCATCGTGCCGAGCCCGACCGCGATCAGCGCGCGCACGCCGAGGACGCGCCGCAGCGGAACGCCCTCGGAGGGCAGCCGTTCGCGATCGTGCGGCTGGCGCGCGAACAGCTCGCGGATCAGGCTCAACGCTCTATGCGGCCTGGAATTCGATGACCCGGGGCTTCAAGTCCAGCCGCTGCAGCAGGCCGCGATAGTCTTCGTCGGTCACGTCGGCCCATCTCTTGCCGAGCAGCGCGATCATCGCCGCCTCGACGACGTTCGTCCCGAACGAGCGGCCGCCGAAGTCCGGCGTCGTCGTGACGAGCCGCGCGATCCCGCGCTCGCGCAAGAAGTCGACGTCCTTCGCGGTCACGGTGTTGGTGAGGATCGTCTTCCCGTCGAGCCGGTCCGGCATGAACTGCCGCATGAAGTGGTAGTCGCCGGCGATGATCTCGGCGTCGTCGTAGTACTCGGGATATTTCGGCTGCGGCGCGCGGTCTTGCTTCTTCCCGGTGGGATAGAAGAACTGGAACGGAAGCTTGCACGCGTCGGGGAGATACTTGCGCGCCATCTCCTCGAACTCGTCGAGCCCGCGCACCGGCCGGTCGAGGTCGAGCGCGAAGATGAAGTCGCCGAAGACGACGTCCGCGCCGGCCTGCACGAGCGCCTGCGCCATCCCGAACCGGTCGAGCGCGCTGACCATCAGCACGCGCTTCCCGCGCAGCTCGATCCCGAGCGCGCTCTGCATGAAGGCGATCGCGTTCCGCTCGAGCGTGTTCTTCAGCCCGCTCCCGTCGACGACCGGCGTCGTCTTCACCGCGTCGAGCAGCCGCAGCCCGTCGCGGAGCGCGTACCGGTCGCTCCCCGCATAGAGGTAGACGTCGATCCCGCCGAGCCCGATCGCGTCGACGGTCCCGTCGAGCTCCTTGAGCTTCGCGATCGCCTTGTCGATCGAGCCGTCCGTCCCCACCCGCGAGATATCGAACCGCTCGCCCATCAGCTCGACCTCCGCCCGATGATCCCGCGACGACGACCCGAGCGAGACCGACACGACTTTCTTCACCAGCGACCCTTTCCAAACGCGGCCGAGCGCGTGAAGTGCCTCGTGCTGGGGCGGTTCGGTGGCTCCGAGGGAGCAGCCTCGACAACTGCTTCCGTGCGGGTTCGATTCCCGCCCGCTCCAGCCCGGCGTTGCAAAGCCGGTTTCGGTGTGCTAAGGTGGCCCGGTCGAGGCTGCTTTCTCACACCACCGCGGGCATCGCGTTCACCGAACGCGGTGCCCGTCGCTTTTTCCCGAGCGCTTGTCATGACGAGGCGATGCGTGAAGGAGAAGCTTGAACGGTGCTCACGGCCGCCACGTGGCGGACCGGGAAGTTCACGCTGTTCGCGATGAAGCAGACCGCGTGCGCGCGCTCGTGGAGCGCGTGCGCTTCGTCGGCGCGCGCGGCGTCGGCGATCGCGACCTTCGGGCGCAGGACGACCTCGCGAAAACGGATCGCGCCGTCGATCAGCGTCATCTCGCCGCGCGCGTCGTCCTCGTAGGAGACGACCTCGATTCCGGCGCGCGCGCACTCCGCCAGGTACGAGAGCAGATGACACGCCGACAACGACGCCACCAGCAGATCCTCCGGGTTGTGCAGCGCGGCGTCGCCGAGGAAATGCGGATCGGCCGATCCGCGCAGCGTCGTCTTCCCGTTCACCTCGACGACGTACTCGCGCGAGTACGCCTTGTACGACGTCGTCGGACCGTGCCCGGCGCCG
>DATHLL010000131.1:0-5378 GCA_035488195.1 Candidatus Elarobacter sp.
CGCGAGTCGAACGACGTCGCGCAGAAGCTCTACCGCAAGTACGGCTTCACGACGGTCTCCACGCGCCGCGGCTACTACAGCGACAACGGCGAGAACGCGCTGGTGATGTGGGCCGGCAACCTCAAAGGCGAGCTGTACGGCGCGCGGCTGCGCGCGCTGCGCGGCGCGCTCGCCGCCGAGATCGCGCGCCGCCCGTCGTTCGGCGCCGCATGATCGCGATCGCACCGCCCTCCGCCGATCTGCTGCACCGCCCGCTCGCCGCGCTGGTCCGCGCGTACGGACCGCCGGCCTCGGTCGCGACGCGCGACGACGGCCAGCACGTCGTCTTCGGCGACGCCAGCGCGAGCGTCGCCGCGATCGTCGACGACGACGCGACGATCCACGCCGTCGATCTGGCCTTTCCCACCGGGACGCGCTACGCCGTCGACGTCGAAGGAAAGACGCACACGCTCACCTTCGGCGCGACGACCTCGGAGGCCGCGCGCGACGAGCTCGCCGCCGACGCCGAGACGAACGGCGCGAACTTCCGCGTCTTCCGCCGCGCCGCCGGCTCCGCGCTCGTCCTCGTCTTCGACCCGAAGACCTCGGCGCTCGCGCACGTCGTGCTCGGCGACCGCGCGACGCTGCTGCGGCTCGGGTATCTCACCGATCCGACGCCGGTCCAGAGCCGCTTTCCGTTCACCGCGCCGGTGCTGCGGCACACCGCCGTCCCCGACGGCAGCGGGGCCGAGGCGACGGTGCTGCGGCTCGATCTCGACCGCGGCGGCGTCGTGCGCAAGGTCAGCGTCGTCGTGCCGAGCGGCGATGCGGCGTTCGACCAGCAACTGGTGACGCGGCTCGCCAACGACGCGTACGCGCCGGCGAAGCTCGGCGGGCGCGCGATCGGCGCAAGCGTCTACCGCGAGGTGCGGCACTGATGGCGCTCGACGTTCGGCCCGGCGCCGGCGTGCGGTTCGCGCGGATCGCGCGCGCGGTGCGCGACGAAGTCGGGCAGCGGCATCGCGCGGGACACATCGTGCGCGTCGCGCGCCTGGCGGAGCGGCTCGCGGTCGCGCACGGCGTCGACCCGCTGCGCGCGCGGCTCGCCGGGATGCTGCACGACCTCGCGCGGCTCTACTCGGCGGAGCGGCTGCTGCGCGAGTGCGCGCAGCGCGGGATGTCGATCGACGCGTTCGAGCGCGCGAACCCGGTCGTGCTGCACGCGCGGCTCGGCGCGGAGCTGGCGCGCGAGCGGTTCGGGATCGACGACGAGGACGTGCTCTCCGCGATCCGCAAGCACACGCTGGCGGACGCGGTGATGAGCCCGCTCGACGCCGTCGTCTATCTCGCCGACGGGCTGGAGCCGGGACGGGACTTCGCCGGCCGCGCCGAGCTGGCCGCGCTCGCGTTCCGCGACCTCGACGCGGCGATGCGCGCGGTGCTCGCCTCGTCGATCGCCTACCTGCGCGCGCGCGGTTTGGCCGTTTCGCCGCATACGATCGCCGCCGCCCGGCGGTATGACGTGAGGGACCTGGAGGTACGAACCACTGCCTGAGCTCGATCTGGTCGCGCTGGTGCGCGAAGCCGCGGAAGACAAGAAAGCCGAGGACGTCGCGGTCCTCGATCTGACCGGACGGACGATCGTCGCCGACACGTTCGTCGTCGTCACCGGCCGCTCGGTGATCCAGACGCGGTCGATCGCCGACGCGATCGTCGACAAGGCCGGGGAGGCCGGCGTGCGCGCGAGGCTCGAGGGCCACGCCGACGGGGGCTGGATCCTGATCGACCTCGGCAACGTCGTCGTCCACGTCTTCACGCCGGAGCAGCGGCAGTTCTACAACCTCGAACGGTTGTGGGGGCGCGTCGCCGAATCGCGCGCGGAGGCGCAATGAGGCCGAAGCCGTACCGCCGCCCCTCGCGGTTCGCGAACGCGTGGATCAAGGCGTTCGTCTGGGTGCTGCTCGCGATCTTCGTCCTGACGTCGGTCGGCGTCGCCCTCGTCGTGACCGCCGCGCGCTGAGCGCAACTTCCCGGCCGGGTCCGGGTACTTCCCATCCGGAGGACCGAGAACCGATGAAACCGCAGGCAGCCCTCGCTGCCGTCACCGCCCTGACGATCGCGCTCGCCGCGACCGCCGCTCCGGCGTTCGCCGCGCGCAGCAGCTACGTCGTCGACGACGCCCAGATGCTCTCGCCGACCGCCGTCTCGCAGCTCAACCAGCAGATCGGCGATTTCAACGCGCAGACCGGGAAAGAGGTCGTCGTCGTCACGACCACCTCGCTGAACGGCACCGATCCGAACGCCGCGCTCGAGCGCAGCTTCGCGCAGCAGCAGGTCAACGGCGTCGAGATCTTCATCGCGAAGAACGACCGCCAGATCAAGATCGCCGGCGACGTGGCGTCGCGGCGCTTCTTCCCGAGCGGATCGTTCAACACGATCTATCAGGCGATGAAGCCGTATTTCGCGCAGGGCAACTACGACCAGGGCGTCGAGACCGGCGTCTCGCTCGTGATCAACACCTACCGCGGTCACACGTCCTCGCTGAACGCGGGGCGTCAGCCGGTCGGCGCCGGCACGACGCGCAGCGTGCAGCGCAGCAGCTCGTCTTCCGGAGGTTTCAGCATGGGCTGGATCTGGTGGCTCATCATCCTGGCGGTGATCTTCTTCATCATCCGAGGCATCTTCCGAGCGATCGCGGGACCGCGGATGTACGGTCCGGGCGGGCCCGGATACGGCGGGCCGGGTTACGGCGGTCCCGGCTACGGCGGGCCGGGATACGGCTACGGCGGCGGAGGCGGCGGCTTCTGGAGCGGGCTGCTCGGCGGGCTCGGCGGCGCGTGGCTCGGGAACGAGCTCTTCGGCGGCCGCAACTACGGCGGCGGCGGTGCGGAGGGCGGCTCGTGGGCCGCGACCGGCGGCGCCGATCCCGGGACGTCGGCGGACGCCGGCGGCTGGCAGAGCGACGCCGGGCAGATCGACACCGGCAACATCGGCGGCGGCGATTGGGGCGGCGGCGGTGACTCCGGCGGCGGCTGGGGCGGCGGCGACTCCGGCGGAGGCTGGGGCGGCGGCGACTCCGGCGGCGGCGGAGGCGACTCCGGCGGCGGCTGGTAGCCGGCCCGCGGTCCGCAGATCGGAACGAAGAGCGCTCGGGTGACCCCGGGCGCTCTTGCTATCGGTGCGGTGCGGCGGAAGCGGCGGGACTCGGCGCCGGTGCGGCCGGTGCCGTCGTCGATGCGGGTGCGGAAGCCGGCGAGGCGGCGGGGGCAGCGGAACTTGCGGGCGCCGGCGCTGCGCCCGGCGAGCCCGGCGATGCGGGTGAGGCGCCGGGCGAGGCGGGGGTCCCCGAAGGCGCGTACGGGTTCGGAGTCGGCGAGACGGGCGGCTCGGGCTGGAGCGGCGGGAAGCCTTGCTGCAGACGGAGCCGCGCGAGGTGGGCTTCTTTCGACGAGGGGAACGCCTTCGCGAGATAGGCGTACATCGCGCGCGCGTGGTTGCGCGCGTCCTGGGTCTGGATCTCCTGGTAGAGCTGCGCGAGATGGAACGCGGTCGGCGGCAGCCACTTGTCCTTCGGATAGCGCTGCGCCCAGACGCGGAACGAGCTCTCGATCATCTGCGCGTCGTGCACGAGCGACGCGTCGTCGGCCCAGCGCTCGCGGTACGAGCGCCCGAGCGCGTCGATCTTCGTCCGCACCGAGATCGCGCTGTACTTGAACGGACCGAAGTACTCGTCGGCGGGCGCGTCCGCGGCGCTGGCGAGCGCGCCGATCGTCGTCGCGGCGACCGCCAAACCGACCAGCACCGTGCGCAGCATTGCTGCTTCCTACCCCGAGAAGCCGCCGGGCCCACCCCGGCGAACTCGCCGCCGATGGACCGCGCGACCTTCGTCTCTTCGCTCGCGGCGACCGGCGCGACGCCGCTCGCCGCTGTTCCACCGCTGCACGAGCGCACCGCGCCCTCTGCGCAGCCGTTCGCGCGCGAAGAGGCGATGGGGCGCGGGCGGCTCGGCGTCTGCGCGATCGCGCTGCACGACGATCGCCGCCTCGCGCGTCGCGAGCGCGAGCGCTTTCCGCTCGCGAGCACGTTCAAGCTGCCGCTCGTGATGGCGGTCCTCGCGCGCGTCGATCGCGGGATCGAGCGGCTCGACCGCAAGCTCGCGTTTCGCGCCGGTGAGATTCTGCCGTACAGCCCCGCCGAGGCGCGCTTTCCGCGCGGCGGCTCTCTCACGATCGCGGAGCTCTGCGCCGCCGCGATCGAGCAGAGCGACAACACCGCGGCGAACCTGCTGATGGCGACGCTCGGCGGGCCGGCCGGCGTGACGTCGTACGTGCGCGGTCTCGGCGATTCGGTCACGCGCCTCGACCGCACCGAACCGGCGTTGAACACGACCGCGCCCGGCGATCCGCGCGACACGACGACCCCGTTCGCGATGGCGAGCCTGCTGGCGCGCCTCGTCCGCGACCCGATCCTCTCGCCGGCCTCGAAGGCGAGGCTGTTCGGCTGGATGCGCAATGCGCGCACCGGCCTCACGCGCATCCGCGCCGGCGTCCCGCCGGGCTGGACCGCCGGCGACAAGACCGGCACCACGAACACCGCCGGCAACGACGTCGCGATCCTCTGGCCCCGCACCGGCGCGCCGATCGTCCTCGCGGTCTACTTCGCCGAGGTCCACGCGGCCGACGAAACGCGCGACGCCGCCATCGCCTCGGTCGCGCGCGAGGTCATTCGGAGGTTTCGCGATTGACGTCGGTCGAGCGCCGCCGCGGCAGCGCCTCCTTCATCACCTGCATCATGCGATACGGTAACGTGATGACGAGAACGATGAAACCAGCCAGAAACAGCGTCCACAGCGTATAGAAGATGATAGAGAACAGCCACGGCGGCATCGGCATGAGCGTCAGATCTTTCCTTTCTTCGCCGCTTCCGCGGCGGCCCATCGGAAGATGATTGGAGCTCGGCATGTCACGTCGAAGCACAATGCGACGATGACGGCACGGTACACGTAGAGACGCAGCACCGAATCGAACCGAGGGCTGCGGCTCTCGAGAACGCCATACGACCACGCGCCGGAGACCATCATGAGGACCGCCCAGCATCGCGGCCAGCGGACGCGAGGGGCCGTCGGATTCGCGGTCCTTGAAGGCTTCGATCGCGACGTTTCCACCGAGAACCATCACGAAGAGCCAGAGGTCGGCGGGAACCCACTCGTATGCGCCGCCGGTCCATGATGCCGCGAGATGGGCCAGAAAGGGCGCAAGCCCGAGCAGCCACACCGTGCCGGCGTACTCGATCAGCATGCGGAGAAAGAACCGCGCGGTGTTCCAGGCGAGACGGACGCGACCGGCGAGGTTCGCTCGCATCTCAGCGTGCGACCACGTACGGGAGGATCGCCTCGAGGC
>DATHLL010000132.1:0-3988 GCA_035488195.1 Candidatus Elarobacter sp.
ATCTCGTCGTAATAGGCGCGGGCCTCGAACTCGCTGTCGAAGTAGCCGTGCTTGAAGCCCCAGTACGTCCAGCAGCCGGCCAGGCGGTTGAAGACCTGGCGCGCGTCGGTCTCGCCGACGAACTTCGCGTCGGCCGCAGCCTCCGAGCGCCACAGCCACTCCGGGACGCCGTCTTCGGGGACCCTGACCGTTGCGCTCGGGACGCCGGCCTTGCGGAAGTACTTCTGAGCGAGGATGTCCGTCGCGACCTGGCTCCAGCCGGTCGGGATGGCGGCGTCCTTCAGCTCGAAGACGACCTTGCCGTCGGGGTTCACGATCCGCGAGGTGCGCGGCTCGAAAGCGATCCCGGCATACGGGTCGCCGGGAGCGGAGTAGGTGCGCGAGAACTTCATGCCGGCTGCGTCCTCTCGGTCGCGGTGAAAGCGTGGCGGAAGCTCCAAAACCTCGAACGTGCGTTCGGTTTCGGAGGTGCCGCGGCTGCCCCTGAGCGTGAAGGGCACAATCTCTTGTGCCTGTCCCCGCCGGGCTGTACTAGATATTGTACTCCTTGCCGCGGACCTTGTGAATGGGCGTGGACGAGATTTACTTTCTCGTGGACGGTCCGGGGGCGGCCGGTGGAGCGGCGGCGAGCGGGGTGAGCGGCCTGTGGACGGAACCGGGGATAGCGTGGAGAGGATCCGCGCCGATCATCACGCCGAGACGCTGCCCGACGTACCGCTCGACCTGCTCACGAAAGCGGGCGTTCGCGGGATCGTCGTCGACCTCGACAACACCGTCTGCGCGTATCACCAGCCGGAACTCGCGCCCGGCGTCGCCGACTGGGTCGCCGCGGCGCGCGGCCGCGGCTTCGCGCTTGTCCTCGTCTCGAACAACTTCAGCGAGCGCGTCGGCGCGATCGGCGCGCAGCTCGGGATCCCGGTGGTTCCGAACGCGCTCAAGCCGCTGCCCTTCGCGTTCCTGCGTGCGCTGAAGCTGCTCGGGACGCCGCGCCGCGACACGATCGTCATCGGCGACCAGCTCTTCACCGACGTCCTCGGCGCGAAGCTGCTCGGGATGCGCACGATCCTCACCAAGCCGCTCGTCGAGCACGACTTTCCGCTCACCCGCGTGCTGCGCTTCCTCGAGCGAACGATCGCCGGACGCACGTGAGCGCGCGCACCGCCGCGGTCGCGTTCGACCTGTACGGCACGATCCTCAGCATCGAGTCGATGCGCGAGCACGTCGCCGCGGCCGGAATCACGACGCCGGACGCGTTCGTTACCGCGTGGCGCCGCAAGCAGCTCGAGTACGCG
This sequence comes from Candidatus Elarobacter sp., assembly GCA_035488195.1. Classification (GTDB taxonomy): domain Bacteria; phylum Vulcanimicrobiota; class Vulcanimicrobiia; order Vulcanimicrobiales; family Vulcanimicrobiaceae; genus Vulcanimicrobium. Next base: position 1,293 of record DATHLL010000132.1, read on the forward strand.
TTCCTGACCTCGCTCGCGCAGGCGTACCGCGACTTCGACGAGCTGACCGCGCTCGCGCTCGACCACACCTGCGCGCTGCACCACGCGAACATTGGCGCGCCCGAGCGGGCGCGGCTCGCCGGCGCATGGCGAACGATGCTGGCGTTCTCCGACGTCGCGCCCGCGCTCGCCGCGCTGCAAGCGCGCGGGATCCCGCTCGCGGTGCTCACCAACGGCACGCCGTCGTCGGCAAACGCCGCGCTCGAAGCGGCCGGCGTGCGCGGACTTCTCGGCGACGTGCTTTCGGTCGCAGCGGTCCGCGCGTACAAGCCCGATCCGCGTGTGTACGCCCTGGTCACCGAACGGTTCGCGTGCGCGCCGCACGAGGTCGTCTTCGTCTCCTCGAATCCGTGGGACGCCTGGGGCGCCGCGACGTTCGGCTTCCGCGTCGCGTGGTGCAACCGCTCGCGCAGCGTCGCCGAGACGCTCGCGCCCGCGCCCGCGATCGTGCTCGGCGGCCTGGACGAACTCGCCGCCTTCGTCTGATGCGGCATATCGCCCGCTTGCCGAAGCGATGCGGCCGCGGCCCGGGTACACCTGGCGCATGGAAACCGGAATGCAGAACCTGGGCAGCGGCGGCGAGGCGCGCGGATCGGCCGCCGACCGCGAAGCCGCCGACACCGACGCGCCGCGCCCCGCCGCGGACGAGAACGTCGACCAGTCCGGACGTGGCGGCACCATGGACACCGCGCTCGGCGCGAACGCCGACCCGACGCTCGTGACGGGGACGGGCGACGCGCCGCAGGTCGGTCAGGGCGAGACCGCCGCGTACGGCGAGACCGCCGAGAACGCGCCCGCGCCGACCGCGCCGGCGGACGGGACGGAGACGCACGGTTGAACGGGTACGAACCGCTCGACACGCTTCGCTCCGTGAGGTAACGCGATGGACGAGAACACGACGAACTCCGGCCAAGGGACGACCGACGAGCCCGCGCTCACGCAGCGGAACACCGAGACGGTGCGCGGCGAGACGGCGCTCGCCGACGAGAGCACCGCCGAGTCGAGCCTCGACGAGACCAGCACGCACACGAAGATCGGCGCGATCCCATCCTCGTACGGCGCCGCCGGCGGCACGACCGACGCGACCGAAGAAGGCGGCGACGGAACGGGGATCTAGCGAATCTCCCGGCGAGCGCAGGTAATCGCACCCTGCGCTCGTCGAAGGAAAGCCGGTGACCACCGCGGCCCGGCCCGAGCTTCCGAAGACCTACGATCCAGCCGAGGTCGAGCCTCGTCTGTACGAGCGCTGGCTCGCGATGGGCGTCTTCCACGAGGAGCCCGATCCGGCGCGGCCGCCGTTCGTCATCTCGATTCCGCCGCCGAACATCACCGGCCGCGCGCACCTCGGCCACGGCTCGACCTACACGCCGATGGACGTGCTCACGCGCTATCACCGGATGCTGGGCGAGAACGCCGATTGGCTCCCCGGTCAGGACCACGCCGCGATCGCGACCGAGGCCGTCCTCGTGCGCGAGCTCGCGAAGGAAGGGCTGACGCGCGACGGGCTGGGGCGCGCGAAGTTCCTCGAGCGCGCGTGGGCGTGGCGCGAGCAGTACGGCGGCGAGATCAACGCCGCGTTCAAGACGCTCGGGTTCGGCCCCGACTGGGCGCGCGAGCGCTTCACGATGGACCCCGGGCTCTCGGCCGCAGTCGTGAAGGTGTTCGTCGAGCTCTACCGGGACGGTTTGATCTACCGCGGCACGCGGCTGGTGAACTGGGATCCGGTCGCCCAGTCGACGCTCTCCGACGCGGAGGTCGAGGACGAGGAGCGCGACACCTCGCTCTGGCACATCCGCTATCGCGGCGAGGACGGCGGCGAAGGCGTCGTCATCGCGACGACGCGCCCCGAGACGTATCTCGCCGACGTCGCGGTCGCGGTGCACCCGAACGACGAGCGCTACGCGCACCTCGTCGGGAAGAACGTCGTGCTGCCGATCGTCGAGCGCGCGATCCCGGTGATCGCCGACGAGGCGGTGCTGCCCGAGTTCGGAACGGGCGCGGTGAAGGTGACGCCGGCGCACGACCAGACCGACTACGAGATCGGCCAGCGCCACGATCTGCCGATGCCGACGGTGATCGACTTCGACGCGCGCGTCAGCGCGCCGCTGTGGCGGTACGAGGAGACGCCGGAACGCCGCGCGCCGATCGACGCGCAGGCGGAGCGGATGGCGGCGTACGCGGGACTCGACCGGTTCGAGGCGCGCAAGCGGATCGTCGGCGATCTGCGCGCGCTCGGCGCGCTCGTCGAGGAGCGGCCGTACCGCACGACGCTGCCGCTGAGCTCGCGCTCGCACGCGGTGATCGAGCCGCTGCTCTCGCTGCAATGGTTCGTGCGGATGAAGCCGCTCGCCGAGCCGGCGCTCGAAGCGTTTCGCCGCGGTTCGCCGCGCTTCGTGCCGGAGCGCTTCGGGCGCACGTACGCGGCGGGGCTGGAGAACATCCGCGACTGGAACATCTCGCGGCAGATCTGGTGGGGGCACCAGCTCCCCGTCTGGTACACCGCGGACGGCGAGGTGATCGTCGCGCACGACGAGGACGAGGCGGCGCGGATCGCGCGCGAGCGTTTCGGCGGCGGCGAGCTGCGGCGCGATCCGGACACGCTCGACACCTGGTTCAGCTCGGGGCTGTGGCCGTTCTCGATCCTGGGCTGGCCCGAC
>DATHLL010000133.1:0-3559 GCA_035488195.1 Candidatus Elarobacter sp.
CCGAGCGCGAGGATCCGCGCGACGCGTTCTGCAGCGAGCGCTATCCGAGCTTCGGCGCGCTCCCGGCGGGCGCGCGGGTCGGAACGTCGTCGCCGCGCCGGCGCGCGCAGCTGCACGCGCTCCGTCCCGATCTCGTCTACGACGACGTGCGCGGCAACGTCGACACGCGGCTGCGCAAGCTGCGCGAAGGCCGGTACGACGCGATCGTCCTCGCGTGCGCGGGCCTCGACCGCCTCGGCGTCCGCGCGACCCACACCGTGCCGTTCGCGCCGGACGACGTCACGCCGGCGGTCGGGCAAGGCGCGCTCGGGATCGAGACGCTCGCCGGCGAGCCGGTCGCCGGGCGCCTGCGCGAGCTACTCGAAGACCCCGTCGCGGCGATCGCCGTCCGCGCCGAGCGGGCGTTCCTGCGCACTTGCCGCGGCGGTTGCCAGGCGCCGATCGGCTGCCACGCGACGTGGCGCGAGGGCCGGTTCCGGATCACCGGCGCGATCGCGGCCCCGGACGGCTCGGACGTGCTCCGATCGTCCGCCGAAGCCGCGCTCGGCGTGCGCGACGTCGCCTCGGCCGAAGCGCTGGCAACCGGCCTCGCTCGCGAGCTGCTCGATCGCGGCGGCCTCGCGCTGCTCGAGCCGATTCCTTCGGGCGCCGGACCGCTCACCGGCCACGTCTTCTTGCTGCCGCGCACGCAGGACAGGCCGAGCCGGATCGCTGCCGCGCTCCGCGATGCCGGGGCCGAGGTCGTCGAGGCGCCGGACAGCGAGTCGGCCGCCGCGGCGCTCGGGCCGCGCGTGCCGACCGCGATCTTGTTCCCCTCGTCAGGTTCGGTAGGCGCGATCGGCGAATACCTCGGCCGCCTGCGATACGGCGGACACCGGCCGCTGGTCGCGGCGATGGGACCCTCGTCTTCGGAGGCGGCGGCCGCACAGGGGTGGCCGCCGGACGTGACCGCACCCTCCGCCGAGATCGGAGCGTTCGTACAAACCGTGACCCGTTTCGTCTTGGAGAACGGCTCGTGAACATCGCCGACCTGCGCGACGCGCGCGCTCAGCAGCACCGCCTCGTCGCCCGGCCGCGCCGCCTGCGCGCGAGCGCGGGCCTGCGCGCGATGGTGCGCGAGACGCGCGTCAACCCGGACGGCCTGGTCCAGCCGCTCTTCGTCGTCGCCGGCAGCGGCGTCGTGCAGCCGCTCACCTCGATGCCCGGCGTCTCGCGGTACTCGGTCGACACGGTCGTCCGCGAGTGCGTCGAGCTCGACGCCGCCGGGGTGCGCGCGGTGCTGCTCTTCGGCATCCCGGAGACGGCGGAGAAAGACGCGTTCGCGACGGTGAACTACGATCCGAACGGGATCGTGCAGCGCGCCGCGCGCGCGATCAAGGAAGCGCTCCCGCAGATGCTGGTGATCGCCGACCTGTGCAACTGCGAGTACACCGACCACGGCCACTGCGGGATCCTCGACCCGTCCGGCGACGTCGACAACGACCGCACGCTCGAAGTGCTCGCGAAGACCGCGCTGACGTACGCGCACGCCGGCGTCGACGTCGTCGCGCCGTCCGACATGATGGACGGGCGCGTCGGCGCGATCCGCCGCGCGCTCGACGACGACGGCTTCACCAAGACCGCGATCATGTCGTACGCCGCGAAGTACGCCTCGGCGTTCTACGGCCCGTTCCGCGAAGCGGCCGAGTCGACGCCGTCGTTCGGCGACCGCCGCACCTACCAGATGGATCCGGCCAACGTGCGCGAGGCGCTCAAGGAAGTCCGGCTCGACGTCGAGGAAGGCGCCGACGTCGTGATGGTCAAGCCGGCGATGGTGTATCTCGACGTCGTCCGCGCGGTGCGCGAGATCACCGATCTCCCGGTCGCGGTGTACCACGTGAGCGGCGAGTACGCGATGCTCAAGGCCGCCGCCGAACGCGGCTGGATCGACGAGGAGCGCGCCGTCGACGAGACGCTGACCGCGATGGCGCGCGCCGGCGCCGACATCATCATCACGTATTTCGCGAAGGACTACCTGCGGAGGCTGCGCGCGTGAGCGAACGCCGCGCCGCCGTGTGCATCCTCGCCGGCGGCGAAGCGACGCGCCTCCCCGGAAAGCTCGCGCTCGACGTCGGCGACGTGCCGATGCTGGCGCGCGTCTACGCGAACGTCTCGCCGGGCCGCGAGACCTGGCTGGCGACGAAAGGCCCGCTGCCGGACGCGATCGCCGCGCACATCGGCGAGCCGCCGCAGGTCGTCGACCGCTGGCCGCTGCGCGGGCCGCTCTCGGGGCTGCTCTCGACGCTCAGCGAGATGCGCGCCGAGTGGGTGTTCGCGGTCGCCGGCGACTCGCCGTTCGTCGACGCGGCGTTCGTCGACGAGCTCGAAGCGTGCGCGAGCGACGACTACGACGCCGTCGTGCCGATGCACGACGCGGACGCGAAGCGCATCGAGCCGCTCGCCGCGCTCTACCGGCGCGAGGCGTTCGTGCGCGAGGGTCTTCCGGTGCTGCTCGGCGGCGACGGCGCGCTGCGTTTGGTGATCGACCGGCTGCGCGTGCGCTGGTATCCGGTGCGCGACGAGCGCGCGTTCGCGAACGTCAACACGCCCGACGACTACGCGAAGATCCGCGAGGCGCTCGCGTGACCGAGCGTCCCGGTTCCGCGGCCGCGTTCGCGGCGGCGAAGCGCGTGATCCCCGGCGGCGTCAACTCCACCGTGCGCGCGTTCAAGGCGGTCGGCGGGACGCCGGTCTTCGTGCGCGAGGCGCACGGCGCGTATCTCGTCGACGTCGACGGAAACCGCTATCTCGACTACGTCCTCTCGTGGGGGCCGATGATCGCGGGGCACGCGCATCCGGCCGTCGTCGAAGCGCTGCGGCAAGCCGCCGGGCGCGGGACGTCGTACGGCACGCCGACCGAGTACGAGACCGAGCTCGCCGAGCTGATCGTCGAGGCGGTGCCGTCGGTCGAGAAGGTGCGCTTCTGCTCGTCGGGGACCGAGGCGACGGCGAACGCGGTCCGGCTCGCGCGCGGCTTCACCGGGCGCGACAAGTTCGTCAAGTTCGAGGGCTGCTATCACGGCTCGGCCGATCCGTTCCTGATCGCCGCCGGCTCGAGCGCGCTCACGATGGGCGTCCCCAACTCGAAGGGCGTCCCGGCCGCGACCGCGCGCGACACGATCATCGTGCCGTACAACGACGCCGACGCGGTCCGCGCGGCGTTCGAGGCGAACCCCGGCGAGATCGCGGCGGTGATCGTCGAGCCGTACGTCGGCAACATGGGGCTGGTGCTGCCGCAGCCGGGCTTCCTGCGCGCGCTGCGCGTGCTGACGCGGGAGTTCGGCGCGCTGCTGATCTTCGACGAGGTGATGACCGGCTTCCGGGTCGCGCGCGGCGGGGTCCAGGCGCGCGAGGGGGTGCTCCCCGACCTGACGACGCTCGGCAAGGTGATCGGCGGCGGGCTCCCGGTCGGGGCCTTCGGCGGGACGGCCGAGATCATGGACCGGCTGACCCCGGACGGGGACGTCTTCCAGGCCGGGACGCTTTCGGGGAACCCGATGGCGATGGCGGCCGGGATCGC
>DATHLL010000134.1:0-2242 GCA_035488195.1 Candidatus Elarobacter sp.
TGCGGTGCACGACGCGATCGCGGGCTCGGTCATCGCGTCTTCGGTGTACACCTCAGAAACGCTCGACGCTGTGCGCCGGGAGATCGCGCGCGCCGGCTGGCAGGGCGAGACGGTCGACCTCGCGCGCCCGCACCTCGCCTCCGCGCGTCAGGCGGATGCCGTCGCACGGGCCCGCGAGGCGCTTGCCCACGCGCGCACGACGCTCGCCGCCGGTGAGCCGGTCGACCTGATCGCGCCGGAGCTGCTGGCCGCGACCGCCGCCTTGGGCGAGATCACCGGCGCCGCCGCGACCGAGGCGATCCTCGACGGCATCTTCGCCCGGTTCTGCATCGGAAAGTAGCCCGTGGACGGCCGGGTGCTCGAGGACGACCGCGCGACGATCGCCACGCGCGGCTCTGCATCGGTAACGAGCGCCGTCGACGGACGGCCCGCCCGCGATGCGGGCAACCGTGAAGCTACGACGGGATGCCGGAGCAATGCGCGGAGCGCGCGGCGTCACCGATTCCCGTAGGCTAGGGTCATGGAGACGACGATGACCCCGATCGACGACGCGCGTTGGGAGACCGTGCTCCGCCGCGAGGCCGACGACAGCTTCCTGATCGGCGTGCGGACGACGAGCGTCTACTGCCGCAGCGGGTGCCCGGCGCGGACGCCGTCGCGCCGCAACGTGTACGTCTTCGCCGACGCGGCCGCGGCCGAGCAGGCCGGATTCCGCGCGTGCAAGCGCTGCGCGCCGGACGACGTCGCGCCGGATGCCGACCGCGTGCGGCTGATCGAGCGCGCCTGCGCGCTGCTCGACGCCGCGGAGTCGCCGTCGATCGACGCGGTCGCGCGCGAGATCGGGCTCAGCCGGTTCCATTTCCAGCGGACGTTCCGCCGCGTCGCGGGCGTGACGCCGGGCGAGTACCTGCGCGCGCGGCGCGCGCAGCGCTTCCGCGACGGGCTCGCCTCGGGCGCGAGCGTGACGGCGGCCGTGCACGACGCGGGATACGGCTCGTCGAGCCGCCCGTACGCGGGCGACGCGCTCGGGATGACGCCGCGTCGTTATCGCGCCGGCGGCCGCGGCGAGCAGGTGACCTACGCGATCGCGCCGTGCTCGCTGGGCCGCGTGCTGGTCGCGACGACCGAGCGCGGCGTGTGCGCGATCGAGCTCGGCGACGACGACGCGGCGGTGCTCGCCGCGCTCGAGCGGCACGTCCCCAACGCGGAACGCCGCCGCGACGACGAAGCACTGCGCGCCGCGCTGGACGCCGTCGTCGCGCTGGCCGACCGGCCGTCCGCGCCGTTCGCGCTCCCGCTCGACGTGCGCGGCACGGCGTTCCAGCGCCGCGTGTGGAACGCGCTGCGCGCCGTGCGCCCCGGCGAGCCGGTGACCTACGCGACGCTCGCGCGCGCCGTCGGGAGTCCGAACGCGGCGCAAGCCATCGGCGCCGCCTGCGCCGCGAACCGCCTGGCGATCGCGATCCCGTGCCACCGCGTCGTCCGCGAAGACGGCGACCTCGCCGGCTACCGCTGGGGCATCGAGCGCAAGCGCGCGCTCCTCGAACGCGAGCGCGCGTAGCGCACGGCGCGAAACGCGAAGCACGTCGCGCACGACCGAAGCGCGATAAGCGTCGGGCACGCATCGAAACGCGACAGCACGTCGCGCGCGATTGAAACGCGATAGCGCGTCGCGCACGACCGAAACGCGATGCGCGCTCCATCGCAGCGTCGTCGAGGGGGCGCCCGTCGCTCAACCGCGCGCGACGACGTCCCCGATCGCACGGCGCATCGCTGCGGCGTCGAGACGCACGCGCGCGCCGTGTCCCGGCAGCAGCCACTCGATCTCGTAGGCGGCGAGCTTCGCGACGGAGCAGAGCTGTGTGCGCCAACCGTACCAGCACACGTCGGGATGCGCGGAGAGGCGCTCGCGCTCGCGATCCCACGCGAGATGATCGCCGCTGAACAGATACGAGCGATGGTGGAGAACGCAGTGGCCGCGCGTGTGCCCCGGCGTCGGGATCACCGTCAGGTCGCCGAACGCGACCGGTTCTTCGCCGTCGACGACGAGCGGTCCGGGCGCGTTCGCGGCGAGCCTGCGGGCGGGATCGGCCATGGTGCACCTCCCATGACCGTGCTACGATGGACGGCGTTCCATGACATCGGTGCTCCGCGGCGACGACGCCGCCGTGATCGTCGTCGGGGGCGGTCACGCGGGCTTCGAGGCGGCGCTCGCGGCGGCGCGCCTCGGCGCCGAGACGCT
>DATHLL010000135.1:0-4118 GCA_035488195.1 Candidatus Elarobacter sp.
TTGCCGAAGAACGTCATCCCCGCGTCGCGCACGGCGTCGCCCGTGAGCCGGCCGCTCACGATCCCGCGGAAGAACTCCGCGAGCTGCGCCATCCGCGGCGCGAACGTCGCGCTCTCGTCGTTCCATTCCGGACGCGCTGCCGCGCCGACGACCGTTCCGGGATCGACATCGGGTCCGCCCGCGCCGGCGAGCACCGCGAAGCCTTCGCCGAATCCGCCGAGCCAGCGCTGGAACTCGGCGAGCCGCGGCGGCAGCTTCTCGATCTGCGCGCGCACCGCCGGCGTCGGACAGTTCTGCTCGAAGCCGACGTGGTGCAACTCGTGCGCGACCGTGTAGGTGAACTCGGTCGCGCCCATAGCGGGATCGACGTAGAGAAAGATCCCGGGATCGTGCGAGAGGTCGTAGACGAAGCTGTTGTGCTGCGGCTTGATCTCCGCGTACACCGCCGCGCGCAGCCGTGACCCGGGCGGAAGATACGCCAGCGCGCGCCGCCCGCACGCGGCGACGTCGGCGTGCTGCCACGCCGCGACCGTCGAGGCGAGCGCCGTGCGCTGCGCCACCAGCTCCGGCTGCAGGACGAACGCGCGAAACGCCGCGTCGTCGAACGGGCGCTGCATCGAGCGCTCGCGCGCGCCGAGCCGCCGGTACCCCTCGCTGGCGAAGAGCGCGTTCCACTGCGCGTCGTCCGGTGTGCCGCCCGACGCACGGCGCTCGAGGATCGCGAGCACCGCGTTCGCCTCGTCCGGGACGAACCGCAGCGTGATCGCCTCGTCGCCCGAGCGCATCTGCGCGCGCACGCGCGGCGCCCCGAAGACCGCCGACGCGAACGCCGCCGAGGCGCCCGCCAGAACCGCCGCCCGTCGCATCTCCGACGATCGTAGCCGCCGCCCGCGCGGCTGTCAACTATTAAATTAAGTATCCGTCAGGCGAGATCGTCGTACTTGACCGAGACGACCTTCAGCCGGCGGTCCCCGGCGGGCCGGTGCCATGTCACCTTGGCGCCGGCGCGCGCGCCGATCAGCGCCTGGGCGAGCGGCGAGTCGAGGCCGAGCTTTCCGGCGGCGAGGTCGGTCTCGTCCTCGTCGGCGATCGTGAAGGTCTTCGGCTCGGGCCCGACCCCCTCGACGACGACGTGCGCGCCGTACCCGACCAGCCGCCGGTCGGACGGCGGGGCGGGCGCATCGGTGGTCCGGCGGCGCGGGACGAGGACGGGCTCCGGCGGAGGCGCGTCGTCGCGCTCTTTGGTGAACGCTCGGCTCATATTGAATACCCCGTGGACGAACCGCCAGGGCGCGGTGCTTTCTTATGCCCCAACCGAGGCGCCGGTTACCGCCACCTTGCCGGCGAACTCGCGCGCCCGTTCCAGCAGCGCCTCGCCCTCGGCCAGCAGCAGGTTCCCGCCGATCAGCAGCATCGTGTCGGGCCCGTAGAAGTCGAGGAGCTCCTCGACCCGGTCCAGCCGCATCCCGCCCGCCGGGACGGGCAGCGCGGGCCGCAGGTCGCCCCACGGCGCGCGCGCCTCGGCGGCGATCGCGCCGCACTCGGGCTGCGGGTAGGCGAAGCGGCCGCCGTAGTTCACGAAGATCGGCGCGTCGACGCCGAAGAGCCGGTAGAGCCGCCCGAACAGCAGCGGCGGCGCGATCCGCGCCGCCCCGCCGAACGACGGATGCCCGAGATAGACGAACTCCGGAAACTCCTCGACCAGATCGAAGAACGCCGGCAGCCCGACGACCATCGGCGCGACCAGCACGACCCGCACGCCTTCGTCGCGCGCGATCCGCGCGCGCTCGCGCAGCGCGCGCGGCGTCCCGATCAGATGCGGCGCGTAGAACGATCGCTTCCCGGTCGCGGCGGCCGCTTCGGCGACCGCCGACTGACACGCGCGCACGCGCTCGGCGAACGGCGAGTACGCCTGGTTCGCGATCCCGTGATCGTCCTTGATGACGTCGATTCCGGCGAGCGCGAAGGTCCGGCACATCGCCGCGAGCTCAGCGACACGCATCCCTTGCGGCTTCATCGCGACCGCGGTGAGCGGCCGCCGCGCCGCACCGAGCAGCGCGCGGATCCCCGCGATCCCATGGCGCGGCCCCGGGAACCGCGCGAGCAGCGCCGCCGGCAATTCGAGCCCGGTGAACTGCACGTTCTCCCACAGCGAGCAGTTCCCGAAGATCATGTTGATCAGTTGCGCGACGTCGCCGCCGACCGTCTCGGCGGCGATCTTCACGTCGACGCGATACCGGTTCTCCCCGGCCGGCTCGATCGCCGCGACGCGCGCGACGATCTCGTCGCGAATGCGCGCGTCGCGCACCGCTTCGAGCGGGCACTCGACGCTCTGCTCGATCGCGAGCGCCTCGGCGCGCGCCTCGATCCGCTCGGGCTCGGAGTCGATCAGGTAGCTCGTGGTCAGCCAGGCCATCTCAGCTTCCTGTGCCCTGATAGCGGTTCAGTCCTACGCGCCAGAAGGCGTAGCCGAGGCCGAAGACGACCGCGCCGACCAGGGGCGTGAGCAGCCCGACCGCGGGGTTCAAGTGCAAGCCGTCCTCGCTCTTGTGCAGCAAGTACGTCGCCGGAAAGTAGTTCATGAACGCGAACGGCAGCACGAACGCGAGCACGACGCGGACGCCGCGCTGGTAGATCGAGATCGGGTAGCGCGAGAACTCCTGCTCGAGCGACATGAACACCCAGCGCAGCGAGTCGATCCGCGTGAACCAGAACGACGCCGTCGCGATCGCCAGGTTGATCCCGAAGTCGATCAGCGCGCCGCCGACGGCGACCAGCGGGACGTAGAGCACGAGCACCCAGTCGACGTGGACGCCGGCGAACGCGGTCGCGACGCAGAAGTACGCGATCGCGAGGATCAGCTCGTCGGGCCAGATCTGCTGCGGGACGGTCATCGCCTGGAACAGCGGGTCGAGCGGCCGCACCAGGAAGCGGTCGAACCGTCCTTCGCGCACGAACTCGGGCACGTTGCCGACGGTGAAGAAGACTGTGTTGTGCAGTCCGTGCCCGAGCATCCACAGCCCGTACATGAACGCCGTCTGCCGGAAGTCCCAGCCGTTGATCGACGGGAAGTTGCGCAGCGTGACCCACAGCGCCGCGATAGCGGTGGCATGGTAGATCACGGTGAACCCTGCCCACATGAGGAAGTTCGCCCGGTACTCCAGCATCGTGAGCAGATTGATCCGCCAGTAGCGTGCGTACGTCGCGAGGTACACGCGGGAGCGGTTTCGTCCGGGACGCCGTCGTCCCCGTCCGCACGCCGTACCGCCTCGACCTGACCGCGGTCGTCCTGCGCCGGCTCTCGACCAACGTCGTCGACGTGTTCGACGGGACGGCGTACCGCCGGCTGGTCGGCGATCCGGACGCGCCCACGCTCTTCAGCGCGACGCAAACGGCGCCCGGCGCAATCACCGTGCGCCTCGACGGCCCGCACGCCGAGCGCTTCGACCCGGAGACGCTCGCGCGGCGCCTGCTCGGGGTCGACGTCGACCTGCGCGCGTTCTACGCCGGTGCGAAGACGATCCCGTGGCTGCGCGCGCTCGCGGCCGGCGCGCGCGGCGTGAAGCCGCCGCGCTATCCCTCGCTGTGGGAGACCGCGTGCAACGCGATCATCTACCAGCAGATCTCGATCCACGCCGCCGGCGCGATCCTACGCCGCGTGATCGAGCGCTATACGCGACCGGCCGAGCGCGACGGCATGACGCTCTTCCCGTTCCCATCCACGACGACGCTGCTGAACGCGAAGCCGGCCGATCTGCGCGCGCTCGGCCTCTCGGTGAACAAGATCAACGCGCTGATCGCCGTCGGCGACGCGATCGCGGCGAACACGCTCGACGAAGCAGCACTCGAGCAGCTGCCGACGCCGGCGCTGCTCGACGAGCTGGTCGCGCACAAAGGGATCGGCCCGTGGACCGCGGCCGTCATCGCGCTGCGCGGTTTCGGCCGCCTCGACGTCTTCCCGATGAAGGACTCCGGCGCGACGGCGCTCCTGCGCAAGCTCTCCGGCGACGACGACGCGCAGGCCGAGCCGATCCTCGCGGCGCTCTCACCGCAGCAAGGGATGCTCTACTACCATCTGCTCCTCGGCCGCCTGAGCGCGACCGGCGAGGTGACCCTCG